>NZ_DJAS01000008.1:0-816 GCF_002429765.1 Sphingobacterium sp. UBA5996 | reverse complement strand
GTCGGACACTATCGCTTTGGGCGATCCACCATAAAAACGAAGTGCCGCTGTGCAACAGGATATCATATCTTCGCGTTTCTGGCTCCTGCATGCCTGGATATAGGTGTACTGGCTGCACGGTAGTATGGCCACAAATACTTCCACAGCGATAACCTCTCCGGTGTGTTTATCGATGATCTGCAGCTTCTTCCCGGCAAAGTCCACGAACATTTCTTCGCCCGCAATATGCTGAAGTTTCATTGAACCCTTTTCTTTTGGATATTTACGGCGGTAATGTTCGAGAAACTGCGTGTAGCTATATGGTTCTGCGGCTAGCTCAACATATTGCTGATAATGATACAGAAAGGTAAAGCCGGGATGATTCCGGGCCTTGTTGACCCCCTCAAAGTAAAGCATTAGTTCATTGTGGCGGGCAGCGTCCAGCGTCGTATGGGATGAAAACAGTTCGGATAAAGTAGCGGTATCAAAGCCCAGAAGTTCCTTGAACGAATAGCCACTGCCTGCAAATAGTTGCATGTAGGTATTGACTGTATTGCGGGAAATACCGAGAACGGAACCTATTTTACGGTTACTGTAACCGTCCAGATGTAATGTGAGTATTTGTTTTAAGTCCATCGGATCAAGTTTGTTGGCCATATCGCTGTATTTAAAGCGACAAGGTAATTCTTTCTTGATCTTTTTAAAGTGGCACAATTCAAACCGTAAAAAATACGGATGGACGGACTAAAACTATACCACTAAAGTGGCATCATTTGAACCGTAATAGCTGGCACCATCCGACCGAAATGACTGGCACAAATCAAACCGTAATATCCA
>NZ_DJAS01000009.1:0-79572 GCF_002429765.1 Sphingobacterium sp. UBA5996 | reverse complement strand
GAGACTTTTTCAGTGCCCTCTGCAGATACCGGTCTTTTTTATTATTAAGTACTGATCCCTTGCTTAGAGATCTACTTTATTTTTTCTTTTTAAACAGTTTTTTTCCAATTGTAAATAGAATTACAACAATAATCCCGCCTGCTAGACCGAATAATAGTTCCTTTACTATCCCCGGCAGCGTTGGAAGCGCGTGGTGTAAAAAATCAATATAATGAGCAAATATTCCACCCGAAACCAAAATTAAAGCAAATGTACCAACGATGGCCAGTAGTTTGATGACAAACGGCAGTGCACGTACTAAAAATCGGCCTAAACTTGCAATAGGACCCTTCTCACGTGATGTTTTAATCAACTTATATCCCGCATCATCCATCCTAACAATAAGTGCTACAATTCCATAAACTCCAACAGTGGCTAGAAAAGCCACAACAGATACCGTGATGATTTGTAAGGATAAGCTCTTTCCTAAAACTGTTCCTAAGGCGATAATGACAATTTCCACAGAAAGAATGAAATCTGTTGTAATAGCCGATTTGACCTTAGCCTTTTCCGCGGCAACCGAGTCTTCAGCAACTACCGCCTCCACTTTGGCCTCATTGGTGGTATCCTTTCGATGGAATAGGTATTCCATAATCTTCTCTACCCCTTCGAAAGCAAGATAGAAACCGCCCAAGATTAAAATGTACTTAATAGCGATTGGAAAAAAAACATTCAATAATAAGGCGATTGGAACAATAATCAATTTATTAAGCAGTGATCCCTTGGTAATCGCCCATAGAACAGGGAGCTCACGCGACGCCAAAAAGCCAGTTGCTTTCTCGGCATTAACTGCTAAATCATCACCTAAGATTCCAGCAGTTTTTTTAGTCGCGATTTTGCTCGCTACTGCCACATCATCCATCAAAGCTGCAATATCATCTAATATTGCAAATATTCCTGAAGCCATATTTATATAAAAATTGAACGTAAAAATATAAATTTAATTCAATTTTGGAGTAAGATATTTAATTCAATACATGCGCGAAGCTTCACAAGTATTGAATTAAATGCTTACTTTTAATTAAACAAGGATAACCATTTATGAAACATTCACTTACACAAGAGGAGCAGTTACTACTGCTGGAGACTTTAGAAAAAAGATTTAATAAATTCCCCAATAGGCATCCACAGATCAGTTGGAATGAGGTAGCCGACAAATTACGTGACAATCCCCAAAAATTGTGGAGCCTCTTCCAGATGGAAAAGAGTGCCGGTGAACCCGATATCGTTATTATTGATCCAAAAGCAAAGCTATATGCTTACGTAGACTGTGCGTAGGAAAGCCCCAAAGGAAGGAGAAGTCTTTGTTTTGACCAAAAGGCCCTAAATGATCGGAAAGAAAACAAGCCTATTGGAAGTGCATTGGAAGAGGCTAAAAAGATGGGGACTGAGCTCCTTTCTGAAGAACAGTATCGCCAGCTACAGATGTTCGGTGAATTTGATTTGAAAACTTCTAGCTGGATACAAACGCCAGAAGCTATCCGCAAACTTGGTGGCGCTTTATTCTGTGATCGACGCTACAACCGAGTTTTCACGTATCATAATGGAGCCATCTCCTATTACGCAGCACGCGGTTTTCGCACCATACTTTTTCTTTAAATAAAAGCACTGAATTACCAAAAATATAAGGCCTAACGGAAAACAAATATAAACTCCGCTATTTTTAAATACCCTATACATCCATCGCAAAAAAAAACGCATTATTTTCTCTTTCGTGACATACAGCTGTCATTCGCTAACCTAACTTTGAGGAAAACTAAAACTCATGAAAAATAAGACAATTCCTTCATTCAGTATAATTGGTCTAGCTGTTCGGACAAGCAATAAAAATGGACAGGCTGCTAAGGACATTCCCGAACTTTGGAGCCGTTTTTTTAAAGAAGACGTATTGAGCCGTATCCCCAACAAGATATCCAACGACCTCTATTGTATTTATACAGAATATGAAAGAGATCATACCTTGCCTTATACAACGTTACTGGGCTGCAAAGTAAGAAGTCTTGAAGAAGTACCGGAAGACATGGACGGTATTCATATCGCTGAAAATCAATATCAGCACTTTACGGCAGAAGGAAATCTGGAAGATGGCATTGTTTATCAAGCTTGGCAAGAGATTTGGAATTCTGATCTATCAAGAACATTTACAGCAGACTTTGAAATCTACGGAGAAAAAGCACAGGATCCAGCAAATGCAAAAGTAGATATTTTCATCGGTATCTATTAGGGTGTATATCGTAACAAAACATATGTCATTCAGTATTGCCGTTTATTTTAAATTAAATATCCCTTACCTTTGTGTCGATTAAAAAAAGAACATCATGCAAATCAATACGGCATATAGAAAAAAAGTTGTTCGATATAGCTATTTAAAATTAATTGGAAGTTCAGCTGTCGTCAGCATTCTTTGTTGCCTAGTGGCGTTCAGCCTCAAGCACAGCACGGGCTATGTACAGGAAGAGTTGTTTGAAAGCGTATCCTCTTGGGATCCTAGACTGCTTATTATTTTACCTAGTATAGGTATAACAGCTATTTACTTCTTACGAAAGCATGCTTTTAAAAGCAGAAAAAACAAAGGGATAAAAGAAATCTATACCACCTTAGAAACAAGAAAAGACCATTTGCCTTTTTTTAAAATTCCATCTCACTACATCAACGGTTTTCTAACCGTCATTTTCGGCGGATCAACGGGCGTTGAGGTTTCTACCGTTGTTGCTACAGCGACAGTAGGGAACCATGCATATAAACGATTACATGCCGCTTGGGCCTATAAAACCGAACTGATTTGCGCCGGTGTAATCGCCGGAGTGACGCTCTTGTTTGGAAGCGCCCTAGGTGGCTTTCTATTTGCTTTTGAAGTCATTGCACGGAAATATAATAAGACTTTGCTCATTAGCGGAATCACTTCCATGGCGGTGGCATATGTATTTGTTTATTATGTTGACGCCAGTCCATTATTTATAGTTGAGGCAAAGGCATGGCGGTGGCAGACAGTCCCCTTTGTCATCCTTTTAGGATTGATTGGCGGGATTTTAGCTTTATATTTTACGAAGATTGTTATTTATGCAAAATCCTATTTTGCAGGTATAAAAAGTAACTTTATACGAGTCAATTTAGGAGCTATCACTATAGGAATATTTATCTTTTTCCTACCAGCACTTTATGGCGATAGTTATCACGGACTTGGTGAGATTCTAAAAGGCAGTCTTCATGACTCCGTAAATTTGAGCTACTTTCTTCCATTGATTCTGCTCGTTCTTCTAAAACCACTAGTGGCATCTTTGACCCTCGGCGCGGGTGGCGATGGTGGTGTTTTTGCGCCAAGCATTGTAACAGGAGCTTTATTAGGCGTTTTGTTTGCGCAGCTTTGCAATCGTTACCTCGGAACACAGCTGATCGTCATTAATTTTGCTCTTTTTGGTGCCGCGGCAATGCTTTCTGCAGCCATACACGCACCTTTTACGGCTATTTTTATTATTGCAAGCCTCGTTCCTTCAGGATATCTATTATTAGCGCCCCTACTTATCAGTAGTTTTATAGCAAAGGTATTAGCAAAAAAACTATATCCATATAACGTATACACCTACAAAGAGGTTGCGACGGCCAAACCGATCTAATCGCTCGTATTGATTGACATAATTGAACAAACTAGTAGTCAAAAAGCGCCTCAAACGTATTGTTAAGGCGCTTTTTGACCATTAGTCTTCTCGGCTTCCATCGTCTGCCATGCGTACAATCTTTGGAGAAAACTTTGCTACGACATCAACGAGATCCTTTTGCGAAGCCATCACGGCATGAATGTCTTTATAGGCCATTGGCGCTTCATCCATGCCTGCCCCAAGCAGCATAATACCTTTATCAGTAAGCATCTCTTTAAGGTTATGAGGAGATAATGTTTTGATTGCTTGTGTACGGCTCATCAATCGTCCTGCTCCATGAGAGGCCGACTGAATAGCCTTCAGCTCCCCTTTTCCACGCACCAAAAAACCCGGTGTGGCCATTGATCCAGGGATAATGCCCATCACTCCTTTCGCCGCGGGTGTCGCACCTTTTCGATGGACTATAACCTCTTGATCGTTCCAGGTTTCCTTCCATGCAAAATTGTGATGATTTTCCACCTGCGCTAACAACTCTGCCCCTAAAGCCAACTTAATTTTTTTATGAATCACCTCATGGCAAGCTGACGCATAATCACCGGCGAGATTCATGGCCAGCCAATACTCTTGCCCTTCATGGGTGTCCAGATCTAAATAAGCCAAATTTTCAGCTTGGTAAGGCAACTTACACAAAGATTTGGCTAATTTTGTGTAATGTCCAGCGATGGTAGCGCCCATTCCCCTTGAACCTGAATGTGTTAATAAGCCCAAATAAGTCCCACGTTCAATATTTAAAACCTCATCTTTATCCTCAAATTCGACGACACCAAATTCCACAAAGTGATTTCCACCACCTGAAGATCCCAATTGTGTCCAGGCTTTATCCTTCAAGGACGAAAGCAAGCTATTCTCCGTAAACAATTTATTATCTAACACCCCATGATCTACACGTTCGTGTCTCAGATATCCATTACCGGCTCCAAACTTGCTGTTACGTAGAATAACATCTTTGAGCATCATTACATTTTCTTCCAAAAATGAGGCTGGTAAATCGAAGATGGACAAAGCCATACGACATCCAATATCTACACCAACCCCATAAGGGATTACCGCATTACTGGTCGCCAATACGCCTCCGATTGGTAGTCCGTAGCCTTGATGCGCGTCCGGCATTAATGCACCGGCAACTGCAACAGGCAATTTCATGGCAACATTCATTTGTGCTTTCGCCCCGGTTTCGATTTCAGAAGCGCCATAGATCGCATAATCTACCGGTGTTTCATTCAACACTATTAATGACTTATCAACCGCGTCTTGTCCGAGTATAGCACTGGACAAAATACCAAACACAGCGTCTTCGGAATAACTCGTCGGGTCTTCCAAGACAGATCTAAACTTTTCCAACATTTCTTCGCGTGTATAACCGTGTCTTTTACTGTTGATTTTCAACGCAACACCCAACGTATGATTTTCTTTAAATCCTAATGCAATTAAATCATTGCCATTTATTCTTTTATTTTCCATTTTCTGACTTTCTAATATAATAAACTTTACAACTCCTCTAAAGCAGGCAACAACACCTCTTTACGTTGTTACCTGCACCTCTTCACATGTAGTATCTTTTATTTCACACATATTGTTTAAGTTGATCGACAATCTGTCCGTTTCCAACAAGCGAAATCGTATTGATCTTTTCAACGATCTTTTTAATATATTCCATTTCCTTTAATTTGAACTCCATACTGTTTTCTTCCATCAGCCTAACGGTATTTAGTAAAATGATGTCCACAAATAGCAATGCGCTATGCTGTATCGTTATGCTATTCTATCCGAAGATGGAAGTGGGATTCGAATTCTACTGCTATCCTTTCCATCAAAGAATGTTTGTCATTGCTGACATTACAAATATCGCTGGGGCACCACGCGGCCAATTTGCGTAGTAATAAAAAGGAATTAAAAAGTCCTTTATATCAAAATAATAAACTGATATACAGCTATAAAAAATAAAAAAAATGTAAGAAAGCAAACAGAATCTATCAATTACGCAGATGTATTGCGCATATAACATAAATAATAATCCAATAGTGAATGAGGAAAATTGTAGAAACCATATCGAATAGCATATTTTTTTAGCCAATACGATTTTCGATGTCGCTGTAATCAATGATGGTAATATGCTTTTAATAGCTTAATTTTATACCAACTAAGATGATATCAACAAATGAAGAGTTCATATGCAGCAATTGTTCTATCTTGTATTTTAGCAAGTTGTACAAATGGAGTTCAAGAGGATAAAATCAATTCTATAGCAGCTGCAATACAGCAAACTACACCTCAAAATAAGGAGATGGCAGAAATACGGGATTCAACTTTAAAGGATAGCCATCCAGCAGAATCTTGGCTGGAAGGCATTTTTCAGTGCGAAGGCTTCTCAACTGGAAAATATTGCTACTACCTAGACAAAGAAGATGCATTATGTACCCCGCGATTTCGTGCATTTTTACAAGACGCCAATGAAATTTACGGGCCATCAAACCTTTCCGATGAGGAACTACCCATGGCCGAGGCAGCTTACAAAGCCAAATGGAGAAAAATCTATCCACTGTATACCCAGGAGACATGGCTATTTGGACGCGGGAATGATGATGCGTTGGATATTCAGGATGTTAAAATTGAAAAAGTATCAGACAGTAAATTTATCGTATTTGTCGATTACGGCCATGATGTAAGAACCAAAAATGAGGTTCAACTGGTACACAACGGAGAATCCTATAAAATAGATTACTGCAAAACCACTTTCCTACATTAAACGAATACATCAAAATAAAAAACGCCAATTTTATAAACCATAAATTGGGATTTCTATGCTATGATTGATGAGCTATTTCCCTGATAAACAAATCCATTTACGGTCGAGATGCGGGACACCGCCTCTGCAGAACAACTTGCATCAACAAAAATAAGGCTAGCATCGTCTCCCACTTTTGGCCACACGATTTTCCCATGGTCATCAAGTGGAATGCTACCATTAGTCGCGTAACGGAGGCTGCGGGATAGCTCAAATTCGGTTTCATAACCGTATAATTGTGCAACCAAATTGGCCTTTTGAAGCATATTACCGCTACCAAAAGTACTCCAGTGATCTTGAACGTTGTCATTCCCTATAAAAACTTCCACTCCTGCCTTTTCCAGTTCCGGAAGTGGCATTAACATGTTGCGGAAAGGCACCGAACTACAAATACCAACTTTCGCTGCCGCGAGGCGTTCGGCCGTATATGCTAATTCCCTTTTTGCCATGTAGCCCAAAGCGAAAGCATGGCTGATAAAGGTACGACCTTGCAACGCTGGATTTTCGAAAACTTTATCAATTAAATAATGAATCGTTTTAACGCCAGATTGTCCGCCTTCATGCAAGTGGATATCGATACCTTTGTTATTGTCCAATGCAAGTTGAATGGTCAAGTCCACCGGCTTCTCAATACTACCGTCAATACTAAAGGGGTCTAGACCACCGATAAAGTCCACCTGCTCCCATTTGGCCACCTCCTCCATCAGCTCCGCAGATTTTGTATAAAATAGCCCATGCTGCGGGAATGCGACCAATTCGGCAGAAAATGAATCCTTTAAATGTTCAAGAGCCTGTAACAAGTGCTCCAGTGACGCTGTGCCAGACGTCGGATCAATATTAAAATGCGTGCGCGCAAAATTGGTTCCGTAGCCCTGCAAGAGTGAAATTAGCTTTTCGGCCCGTTCAGCCGAGGTTTTCAATAGCTCCGGGATGATCATCTGCTCTTTGGCAATCATATCTTTTACAGTCCTATTTTTTGGAAATACTGCCTTCCAAGGAAGGCCAAATAAGGTTTTGTCCAAATGAATGTGCATATCACGAAATGGTGGTAATGCCAATTTACCTTTGATGTCAAAGCCTTTTACATCCGTTGTAGATTGCGCAGGCTCAACACTTTTTATTTTATTTCCCTCAATTTGTATATCAAATAATGCTGTTTTTGTAGCAACAACTTCCGCGTTTTCATAAAGAAATCCTGTTTCTAACAATACATTCTTTAACAGATATGAATCTTGATTTTGCGTAATTCCATTCATGCCGATATCATTTTTAACAAAACTAAGTGATTTGAGGTAATTTTCCTTGTAAGAATTATCATGGCTTTTGTAGATATCATACGGTATTGATAGCTGATAAGAATGCTAAAAAGTTATTACCAATTCTGGAGCAACTTCCAACTGTATGTACCGTGAGTACACCATGAGTCCACGTTAAGTCCACCTTTATACATGTACTTTCACAATGCGTCCGCCTTGGGAACATCGTACTTACAGTTAGAAGTGGGTTACTAGGAAAGCATCATTTGGTCGAACGAAAGCCGCATTGATGCGGCTCATTATATAAAAGAAATTATTACCATTATAGCTGTAGTATACTATAAAAAACGTTACTTTAACGCAACTTATGGGGTATCGTGCACTCTTAACGTCGAACTCACCATTTGTAATTTAAAATCGAACAATGCAAATCGAAATCGCTAATACATTTTACGAAATAATTCCTTGGAATAAAGATTATATTCAAGTTTTAGGCAGCCTATCTCCTTATCGTGTATATGCTCCGGCTCATTGGGATATGGCTTCAGTTAAAGAATATCTTAAGTTGAATCCGCCAACAATCGGAGACAATCTTCAATCGTATGCATATCTGGACAATCCTTATATCCTATTTGGAAAACCTTATTTAGTTAAAATTTATTCTAACTCAACCTCAACAAAAGTTAATCTAACAGCAACTAGCATAGCTGTTTATCAAAACAAGAGCACAAATACATTGAAATTACTCTCCAAGTGGAGCAAAGAACTACTTTATAATGAAGTTATAAAGCAGATGTCCTACTGGGAAGAACAGCTGGACATCTACAATATCTCCAGCGTTGCCGTCAAAAAGTTACCAAAAAGCGAATTTACGATTGTTGACAGTGGAATTTATTTTTCAAATCGACTCATCGATTTAGAAAAAGAACATATAAATCGAATTGTACTCAAGGCATTCTGTAAATTTGCTCAGAAATCCCGTATGGAAACAGAGGCTATTTTCGACCTATTTATTCCAAATTGGAAAGAGCTTTGTAAAGATTCGATAATACAATGACAGCGATAAACATAAAAATTTCAATAGAAAAAGATCACCTCGGCATCCCTTTCAATATCCAGGATCTTCTCCAGTCCATGGACGCAAACATGAAAGATATCAACGACTATGTTGTTGACTGCTTAGAGAATAAAGATGGTGCACCACATTTAAGCGATTTTAGTATTAGCAGGCTGTCTTTTTATACTGATCATACCAGCGGTAGTTTCAGAATGCACTTTAAAATTGACCGTCAGTTCTGCTGCAGCGATCTTTTATCCTGTCAAATGGATTATATCGACTTTAAATTCAATATTTCCAACGATACCATCGCGATTCATGGATCCTATGTAGATTGGACAATTCAATAGAACCTATGCGTATACCCGAACGTTTTCAAATTAATACGAGCTCATTCTCTTTCTATTGGTCAAAGGGCCCTGGTGTTGATCTGCTTCGCAAACTGCCCAAGAAACCCGTGATAACCGATGCTGGTCGATTTGCGCCTTTACTGTATCAATACGACATGTCTTGCGACCAGCTTGTAGAACAACTACACCTAAAAATTGGTTTTTATCAAGGACAACAGTTACTCAAAGATGCGCTTGCTGGTAGATCTATTGAACCTGCCTACGAGCAGGTATTGATAGACTTTCTCCATACCGTGGATTTTGCCCCATCTTGGTTGGATTGGGATAAAATTGCGCAAGGAATTGAACTCAGTCAACGATCGGGCTTATCTGGATTAATTGTATTACGTGATTATGTGCTCATGGGTGGCTATGAATCCAGCGCGATAAACAAACCTTTGATCTTCACGGGAGCGCTAAAAAAAGGCGCCGTAAAGCGACTTACTGAAACCGTTACCTTTTGGGTTGATATTACAGGTAATAATGCCCTAAGAAAGGGACATATTGGTATTGAAGCCATTTTACTCACCCGATGTATCCATTCGTATGCGCGGTTAAACATTTTAAGGCAGGGTCAGTGGGAAACTGAAAAATGGGGTATTCCATTAAATACCTGGGATATGCTTGCCACAAACTTAGGATTTTCCCTTGTTTATCTAACAGGGCTTAAACGAATGAAATTCAATATATTAAGAAGCGAAATTGAAGGTCTATTCCACGTATGGAAATTTGTAGGAAACTTATTAGGCATCCCCCTTCATCTTCTCCCTGACACGGAAGAGGAAGCAATTGAAGCTTTATATTATTGGACAATGACACAGCAGTCTGGAGACCAAGATAGCCTTGCTTTGGCAAAGGCACTTATGGAAGAACCCGTTAAAGCTGCTTACCCTATAAATAAATGGGGACGAAAGCTCATGCGCGAAATTCACCTCTATTACAATCAGTATCTATTGGGCGACTATTCCTGCGCGCTATTAGGTTTAGAAAAAACAGTAGTTGGTCGTATTGCCTACATAAATATGTTAAAGAATAAGACGTCGAATTATAGGATAGACAATTCTTTATGGCGAAAAAAGCAAATTGATAAAGGCAGAAAAATACACGAAGGGGTTAAAGAAATCTATCTAAAGTACAATTAACCGACACTGCGCTCGTAAGGAACGCGTGTGGCAATGGAGCGACCCAAAGTCAACTCATCAACATATTCCAATTCTCCGCCAAATGCGATCCCGCGCGCGATGGTTGTAATTTTGACATCAAACTCCCGCAATTTACGATATAAATAAAAAATGGTTGTATCTCCCTCCATCGTTGCTGACAGCGCTAAAATAACTTCTTCCACCTCACCTCTCTGGATTCGATTGATTAATCCTTCAATTTTTAGATCAGCAGGACCGATGCCGTCCATCGGTGAAATTAATCCGCCCAATACGTGATATACACCCTGATAGGAGTTCGTATTCTCAATTGCCATTACGTCACGCGTGTCTTCAACGACACAGATCAAACTTTTATCGCGTTTGAATGAAGCACATATTTCACAAATTGTATGATCTGAAATATTAAAACATTCCTGACAATACTGAATGTCCTCTTTCAAACGGTCAATAGCAGCGGTAAAACGAGCTACATCCGCATCCGATTGCTTCAGTAGATGCAAAACTAACCTCAATGATGTCTTTTGTCCTACGCCCGGCAGTTTTCCAAATTCAGCAACGGCGTTCTCGAGAAGCTTAGAAGAAAAATTCATAATGCAAATGTAAGAATAATCAGAAAAAGTAGCTACTATTAAAAAAATACCTATATTGTATTCCTTTTTGGAAAATTGAATTTAGAAATTAAATGTATAACGTTATATATGGACATTACAAAAGAAGATAAAATTATCCGTGCATTTGAAAACAAAACATGGCAGGAAATTAAAGTAAAAGACTCTTGGCAGATTTTTAAAGTGATGTCAGAGTTCGTGGATGGATTTGAGAAACTAGCAAAAATTGGCCCCTGTGTTTCAATATTTGGATCTGCGCGTACCCCGCGTGAACACAAATATTATCAAATGGCGGTAGAAATTGCAAGTTTATTGACAGCACGTGGTTACGGTATTATTTCGGGCGGTGGACCAGGTATCATGGAAGCAGCCAATAAAGGTGCTTATGAGTCAGGGGGTAAATCTGTTGGATTGAATATTGAACTACCCTTCGAACAATTCCACAACAAATATATTGACCGAGATAAGCTACTAGAATTTAAGTACTTCTTCGTGAGAAAAGTGATGTTTATGAAGTATTCTCAGGGCTATATTGTTATGCCGGGAGGCTTCGGAACAATGGACGAACTTTTTGAAGCAATCACATTGATCCAAACGGGCAAAATTGCACGTTTTCCAATCGTATTGGTCGGCTCTGATTATTGGAAAGGATTAATGGACTGGGTTCAAAATACTATGATTTCCAATAAATATATCAGTGAGGAGGATTTAAAGCTGTATCGAATTGTAGATACTGCGGAGGAGGCTGCGGACCATATTTTCCGATTCTACGACAAGTACCTATTGAAGCCAAACTTCTAAGAAGTAGTTGCTTTCGCAAAAAAAAGAGTATCTGAGATTAACAGATGCTCTTTTTTTGTGTGTATCGCTGCAGATAAGGCTTTAGGAAATCATGAAATTCGTTCGTAAACAGCTATATTTATTTATTAAAGTTGTATTATTCACCATTTAGTCATTACATTTACTCTGCTATTTGCGTAGCATAACCGTAGAAAAACATAGTATTGTCGTGCATGAAAGATTTTGGAGCCCATTCAGACGAGGAGCTGATCGTATTGATTCAACAGGACGATTCAATAGCTTTCGAAGCCCTGTATGATCGCTATTGGAAAAAGCTCTATTATCAGGCTGCCCGCAAAACAAATTCGCTGGAAGATGCACAGGAAATTGTACAGAATATATTTGCTTCACTGTGGCTACGCCGTCATCAACTCCAAATTGAAAGCAATCTAGCTTCCTACCTCACTGTGGCAGTTAAATACAAGATATTTAAATATCTAGCTCAGCAATACAAGAAAGAAGCATTTAGAAAGGATACAGCGTGGATAGATTTTGACAATTCTACGCAAGATTGGCTCCAATTCGAAGAATTACGCGTCCGGTTGGAACAGCTTATTTCCGAACTGCCTGAAAAATGCCAACTTATTTTTAAATTATCCCGCGAAGATGGGCTCACCTACAAGCAGATTGCTGAACGCATGAACATCTCGGTGAAGACTGTCGAAACCCAATTAAGCCGTGCATTAAAAAAAATCCGCGCTGGTATTCAGCGTTTTCTGATCACCTTATAATTTTTTTTCTTTTCTTGTCAGGGTATCACTCCAATTTAGGGACTATATAAACAAATACACTCTAAACATGGCTGACAACAATCAATTCCGGATAAAAAAATTAGCTTACAAATGGCTGAAAGGCACATCTACACCAGAAGAGGAGACAGAGCTCCAAGAATGGTATAATGCAAATGATGATGAGCCGCTCAATATTCCCGAAGAAATTGCAACAGACGAGCAACAGCTTAAAGAGCTACTCCTATCCCAGATACAGCAGCAAATCCAAAGATCCAAAATTAAACGTATTCCACAATGGGCAAAATTGGGTGGAATAGCTGCAGCGCTTGCGCTGTTATTTGTATTGCCACTCTACCTTGTCAAAAGGGCAACTGGAGATAACGTGCCGATTACCGCAAAGATGCAGCAGCAGGTTCATCCTGGTATGAAGGGAGCCGTATTAACGTTGGCGGATGGAACCAAAATCGACCTCTCTGCCAAACAGCAACAGCTTCTCCACCAAGATGAGCGGGTGAAAATAGTTACGACGGCCTCGGGTACAGTACACTATCAGTTTACAGCAAACAAGACCGTCAATGCTAGCCACACCAATAGTATTGAGACTCCGATTGGCAACGAATATGCAATCATTTTGACCGATGGCACAAAGGTGTGGTTGAACGCTGGCTCGACATTAACCTTCCCAGAATCTTTTGCTTCGAATAAACGTGAGGTAAAATTGTCTGGCGAAGGATATTTCGAGGTAAGCCACGATAGCAAACGGCCATTCTATGTAAAGTCCAATGAGCAGACAATTCGTGTGTTCGGAACCCACTTTAATGTACGTTCCTATCCAAATGAAAACAACAAGACAACACTTATTACGGGTTCAGTACAAGTTTCGCAATTCGGCAGATCAAAAATGCTGAAACCCGGGCAGGCAGCATTTAGCACAGGGAGTAATCTGATTGTGGAAGAAGCCAATATTGAAGAAGCGATGGCCTGGAGAAATGGCTTTTTCTATTTCGAATCGACGCCAATCAAAGATGCATTAGCTGCCATAAAACGATGGTATAATGTGGATATAGTCTACATAGGAACAAACGACAAGCGTGAATTGACCGGAAAAATAAAACGCAATTCCACAGCAAAAGAATTGGTTGAAACGCTCAATTTTCTTGATATCAAATGCCAATTGCACAACAATAAAATTGAAGTGGAGCTCTAAATTTATCTATATAAAATCTAATTAACCAACTAATTATGAATAAACGTATACCCATTCAGAGGGCTGGCAAAAGAGCAAAGCTATTTGCCGCTTTACTTGCTATCCAGTGCATTTCTCATGCAAATAACATGGCGCTAACAAATGTGAACCAGTCTAAAATTAAGTTACAGCACGAAGAATACACGTTGGCAAAGTTTGCAAAAGAAATTGAACGTCAGAGTTCTTATGTATTCCTTTATGATAACTCACAGATCAATAAAAATCAAAAGATCAGAATAAACCATAAAGATGGTTCTATCGTTGAAATTTTGGATGACAACCTAAAAGAACTCTCGTATTCATACAAAATTGTCAACAACACCATTGTTTTAAAAAGGAAAATCGATGAAAGGCCCTTAAGAAACACGATCAATGTACAACAGCTTGTAAAAGGGCGCGTTTCCGATAGCGATGGTAAAGCATTAACAGGGGTCACAATCCGCAATACAACAACGGGTAAACAAACGGAAACAGACAGTAAAGGTGAATTCTCGATTGAAGCAACCTCTACACATCAACTGAGCTTTAGTTCGATAGGTTATGAGACTATCAGTAGTACGGTAGGTTCCAATAGTTACCTCAATATACAGATGAAAACTGCCAACAACCAACTGGAGCAGATCGTTGTGGTCGGTTTTGGAACACAGAAAAAAAAGGACATCACGGGAGCCATTGCAACCATGAGCACAAAGGATATTGAAGATCGCCCTGTGACCCAATTGGCGAGTGCCATGGAAGGTAAAATGGCGGGGGTAGAAATTGTAAAATCCTCCGGACAACCGCAAGCTGGCTTCTCCATTCGTGTTCGTGGAACCTCTACAATTACTGCAGGTAGCAACCCATTATACATTGTAGATGGTGTCCCTACAGAAAATATATCGGAGCTCAATCCATCAGATATTCAAAGCATTTCGGTCTTAAAAGACGCTGCTTCTGCCGCTGTCTACGGATCGTCAGGAGCCAATGGCGTGGTGCTGATTACGACCAAAAGAGGAACAAACGGTAAGACACAGGTAAATTTCGAAACCTATCAAGGATTTTCAGCCATCAGAAAAAAGCCTAGCGTTCTAAATGCGGTACAATATAGAGAATTAATGACTGAGATGGGAGAAGCCTTGGATTGGTCGAAATATACCGCTGATACGAACTGGCCAGATCAGCTATTCCGCACCGGTCACAGCCAAAAATACCAGGCTTCAGTACGCGGTGGAGATGAAAAGACAGGGTTTTACATCTCTGGATCTTATCAAAAAGATAATGGTACAGTCATCACAAATACAGTAAACAAGGTCAATTTCAAGGTTAATTTGGATCATCAGATCAATAAAATCTTTAAAGTTGGAACAAGCTTATCTTACAACCGTTGGTACGACGTGGACATTACCGAGAACTCCCGAAATGGAGTCATCATGAATGCTTACCTGGGCTCTCCAGTAATCGGCATATATGGCGATAAAGGTGCTTTCACAGTGGATCCATTCTATACAGATCTTGACAACCCCGTTGCATTGGCAACAGGCAACGAGCACAGCTATATCAACAACAGATTTACAGGAAATGCCTTTGTGGAAGCCAATATCCTACCGGGACTAAAATTCAAATCGCTGTTTGGGTATGAGAAATTTAACAACCAGTACCGCACTTTTGTGGATCCGTTCCGCACGACAGAGGGTAGAAAATATAAAGGAATGGCGACGCTCCAGCAGCAGGACAATCAGTATTGGATGTCCGAAAATACATTAAACTATGACAGAACTTTTAGTGACAAGCACCACTTCACAGGTTTACTAGGTTATATTACCACTAAAACACAAACAACAAACTCAAATATCGCTACCCAGAATTTTGCTAATCCAGCAATTCATACCGTCAATGGAGGTTCAATGATTACGGCGATGCCAACAGCGATAGATGCTGCTGTATCCACTGTTTCCGGCATTGCAAAAATCGGTTATGATTATAACGACAAGTACTTATTTACAGCCAATCTGAGAGCTGACGCGTCATCTGTATTCGGGCCTAATAACCGTTGGGGTTACTTCCCTTCTTTCTCTGCCGGCTGGCGTTTATCCAATGAAGATTTCTTTAGTTCGCTGAAAAAAACGGTAAACGATTTGAAAATCCGCGCTAGTTGGGGTAAGGTTGGAAATAGCCAAATCCCGGCCTTTTCCTATCTTGGTTTAGTTGACGTCACGGGATCGTACAATATCGGCGATCAGGTTGTACCGGGGTATACACCTGCTACCTTGGACAACCCCAATCTAAAATGGGAAACAACAAACCAGACCGACATTGGTGTGGATGCCAGTTTCTTTAATTCTAGATTGATATTTGGTGCAGATTATTATGCAAAAAGGACTGTAGGCCTACTTCTCAACTCAAGAGTTCCGTATAGTTCCGGTTATAGAACTGCGCTGAAAAACCTCGGCGACCTACAGAATAAAGGTTTCGAATTCGAATTGAGTAGCCGAAATTTCGTTCACGATTTCAAATGGAATACAACAGTCACCTTTGGGCTCAATCGCAATAAAGTACTGAATATTGATGGCGGAACCTACTATGACGGAAATATTGATGGCCGTGGCAATAGTACGATTGCAAAAGAAGGGGTTGCATTGGGATCATTCTGGGGTTACGTCGCGAAAGGCGTCAATCCAGAGACCGGAGATATGATCTATCAGATGGCCGACCCTGAAGCAGGTCTTCAAACGAGTGATATGGCTATCATTGGTAATGCTACACCAAAATTCTCTTATGGCATGACAATGATTTTAGTTATAAAAACTTCAGCTTTTCTTTTTTCTTACAAGGTGTACAGGGAAATGATATCCTTAATGCGACACGTATTTATACAGAGGGTATGTGGGAACCGAGAAACCAAAGTACTGCCGTATTAAACAGATGGACAGTCAATAACAAAAATAGTACTATGCCGCGTCCGGATCTAAATAATACAGATGACAACTACAATTCACAGATTTCTTCCCGTTTTGTAGAGAAAGGTTCCTACCTCAGGGTAAAATCGATGACCTTGGCCTATACCCTCCCTAAACAAGTGCTTGAAAGATGGAAGCTCAATAAGGTCCGTCTTTATGTGACAGGCGAGAATCTGTTAACATTCACAAAATACTCAGGTCTAGATCCTGAGGTAAGCATGTATGGGGGAACTAACCAGGAAACCGTGAGCTCCAATATGGCGCCGGGCATCGATTTTGGTACTTCGCCGCAGGCACGCACCTTTATTGTTGGTTTAAACCTAACTTTTTAACCTTTTAGCTTACAAACAATGAAATCAAATAGATATACGTCATTAGCCATCGCCTTATTGGCTTCTCTTGCTCTAAATTCCTGCAAAAAGTTTTTAGATCTTCAGCCTACCTCCACGGTAACGAGTGAAAATGCCTATCTCACCGGAGACAATATTGAGAAAGCATTAAACGGGGCCTATAATTCTTTTATAGGCAATGGTACCCGCCCAGGAAGCAATGCCAATTATTATCAATGGGAGATGATTTTACAGACCGATATCCGTTCGGACAATGCGCATGCGGCCGGCGGTGGTGAGATAGACTTTTCACAAATTGACTATAATACGATTACCAATACCAATGAAATGGTACGCAGGGATTGGGAAGAACTGTATGGAGCAATCTCAAAATGCAATATCGTTATCGACAATGTTGGTAAAGTCACAGATCCTACTTTTTCGGATGAAAGACGCAAACAAATTCTTGGAGAAGCTTCATTTTTAAGAGCCTTCCATTATTATCAATTGGTCAAACTTTACGGTGGTGTCCCCTTGGAAAAACACTCCAACAGTACAGATTCGGAAGTATTACGCATCAAGCGATCAACTGTAGAGGAGGTTTATGATTTTATAGATTCGGATCTACAGGTGGCAGCAAACAATCTTCCCGATGGATTTGGGCAAGCCTCTATTGACAAAGTTAGAGCTACAAAAGGTGCTGCAAATGCCTTGCTGACCAAGATATGGGCACAACGCCCTGATCGGGATTACAATAAGGTATTGCAATATGCCAATGCAGTGATTACTGGAAAAGGTGGCTATCAGCTCCTTCAAAATTATGCGGATCTTTTTGACGGTAAACATAACTATAACAGTGAATCTATCATAGAGATTCCCTATATCGCCGGCAGTCCCAATCTAAGCTGTTGGGGTGGCGCATTCTTTTTCCCGGATCTTGATGAAAATGGCCAAATCAACGAAAACGAATGGCGCCGGTATGGCACACCTTCGAAAGATCTTGTCGAAGCTTATGACAACGCTGGCGACACTGAACGAAAGAATGCCAACATCTGGTTTTTCTCTGTTCCTTGGGCAGATGAGTTCTGGAACCCTTGTGGAGATGCCGATACAGAAATCCCATTTAATGTAAAGCAAAAACATGCCAACAGCTTCCAAAGTGGCGATCATTTTTACCTTTTGCGGCTTGCGGACATCATTCTGCTTAAAGCAGAGGCTCAAAACGCCTTGGGAAATGCTTCTGGTGCGATAAACACTATAAACATCATACGTCATCGCGCAGGGCTGTCCGATTTATCCGGTGTCAGCTCCACTGCACTAAAGGCCATCATTCTCAACGAGCGCCGATTGGAACTTGCTTTCGAAGGTCAACGTTGGGATGATTTAAATCGTTATGGTGTAACGGTAGATGTAATGAATAAACTAAATGAAATAAAATTTACATGCGATAACGGCAAACAGAGCAACCCTACGTTGATTAAGTATAATTTTAACCAAAATAGCCTGCTCCTTCCAATACCATTATTGGAACTGCAGGCAAACCCGAGCCTGACTCAAAATCCAGGCTATTAATTAGACCAAGCATAGGCTGTTCAAAGGATTAATTCCTGGAACAGCCTTTTTTACGAATATACTTTATTATGACTCGTTTTAAATCACTGGATATTTTCCGTGGGTTTACACTCGCGGCTATGATTCTCGTCAATAATCCTGGCAACTATCATCATGTATTTCCTCAACTTGAACACTCCATCTGGCATGGATGTACGTTTACAGATCTTATATTTCCATTTTTCTTATTTGCTGTTGGAAACTCGATGGCATTTTCTTTAAAAAATATCGATCAACAGGCTCCATCAGCCTATTGGCAAAAAGTTGCGAAAAGAACAGGCATCCTTTTTATGCTGGGCATCTTTTTAAATGTTTTTCCTTTTGTTGAATGGAATAGCCTTCACCAGCTGGAATGGATTCCATTTGCCAAGTACAGGTATTTCGGCGTACTGCAACGTATCGCTATCTGTTATTTCAGTTGCGCCATGTTAGTATATTATTTTAAAGATAAAGGCGCAATTATCATCGGTACGGCATTTCTCTTGTTCTATTGGTTGATTTGCTACTATAGTAATCCATCGGATCCTTATAGTTTGGACGGTTGGTTCGGAACTGCACTAGATATTCGAATCTTCGGTGCATCCCATCTCTATCACGGCGAGGGCACAGCATTTGATCCAGAGGATATCTGGAGCGTTTTACCGGCCATCAGTCAAACAATATTCGGGTATATTACCGGAAAGTACATTATTCAAAAACTGACAGGAAAAAGGGAGCTGATCAACCTATTTATCGTAGGTCTGTCCTTTATCCTGATTGGCTATCTATGGTCATTTGTTTTTCCTATTAATAAGAAGATCTGGACCAGCAGCTACGCCGTATTCAGCACTGGAATTGCACTCTCTTTTCTCGGTATATTAATCTATCTTATCGAATTTCAAAACATCAAAGGGATAATTTACACTGTCCTTGACGATTTCGGTAAGAATACACTATTTATCTATTGTCTTAGCGGCTTAATCCCCACGATTTGTTCTTTTATTCTCATCGGGGATACACATCAAAATCTTTGGAACTTAAGCTACCATTTCCTGTTTGATAGCTGGCAAAACCAACGATTATCCTCCGCCCTATTTGCGCTGCTATTTGTCGCTTTGAATTGGTTGATCGCATATTGCCTACGGAAGAAAAAGATCTATATCAAAATCTAGGTTAAGGTGCCATTGGCTTAAAATAGGCAATCTGAATAATAGGAATAAAAAAAAGGGCCAAGGCCCTTTTTATATATAAAGATATGGATAAGATATACCGCAGCTACTTTTAGAAAACGCCCCATTTTTGTTTTACTATTTCGCCCTTTACAGTATACAAATACTAAAGTAGCTTAAACTAACTATACAGAGAAAAAACTTAGGGGGACAAAATGGGGGACAAATGTTATTTAACTGAAATACATACAATTAAAACACTCTCTTTATTGGAAAAAAGTGTTTTACGCAAAAAAAATTTAAATAAAAAACTTGGATCAAACTGTACTTTTGAGCGTATAATGGCTATTAACAACTTATCCCTTATCTCGTTTTTCATTCAATTTTTAGAAAGTAATCAGTCAATGATTATACAGTGGGTACTGAGTGATCACTGAATAAGCGCTAGACAAGTAGTGTCGAAAGGTCGAATTTGGTAGCTTGTATCCTCCTGTATGTTTCAAATAAATGCAATTTTCAAAAGGACTAAAAAAAGAAAACCTGAGGTTGGGAGCCTCAGGTTTTTAACTAACCAATTATTAACCTAAATTATGAAAAGTCTTTTTTACTATGTATACCAAATACATTTCAATTATCGGACCATATTATTCTATAATTTGCTATTTCACATTTCTTTAACAAATTACTGAGATTCGGATGACCAAAATCTAAGAAAGTGAATAAAATGCCTAGTTATGGGCAATTAGCTCAAGTTGAAAAGACTATTTGGCTCTAATTTTTCATAATGGAAATCTGGTTCTGCAGCAGAATTTGGTAAAAAAGTCGATTCTGTTAAAAAATGTATTTTACCAGGATGTCTTGCTGCCGCCATTTTGACTAATTCCATCATGTAATAATTACTCGGATACCTTTTAACATGTGCTTTTATATCTTCAAAACCATAATTCTGGTAGAATTGATCAATATAGCCCATACCATAGAAAGCACCATTTTCAATAACAATACAGCTTTTCTCTTCAGAATGGCGTCCCTTATCGATCAGTACATACGATGGACGTTGTACCAGCCACTCCTCAATACAGCGTTCAATTCTGGTATTGTGTAAGTCGCGATCGGGCAAGACATCCTTTTTTATGGACTTTGTTGACAAACTGGCTTGCCCAAACTGACAGAATTGCGGATTAATAGCATCTTGTTGGATAAATGTCTGGAGCAACTGTATTGCATCGTATTCGCGCTGGAAGACTTGAATACATGCCTGTCCCCTATTTGTCTTACCAATGGCAAGATGAAGGTATCCATTTTGATCTTCATACGAAAACAATCCGAACTTAGGTTCATACCGTTTCAGTGCCCTATTGTATTTTGGCCAAAACCGTTTAATCTCCGCGCATTCCAAAAGTAGTGCTATCAGTTCTGTACCACAGCATTCGTAACTGATATGATGAATTTCCTTTAAAAAATTTTGCCTTTGTGCTTGAATGTTATTTCCAGTGAAATGGGACAATACCCGTTTTTTGATATTTACAGCCTTTCCAACATAAATTACTTTTCCATCTTTGTCGTGAAAATAGTAGACCCCAGCCTCACTTGGCAATTGTTCATACGCTAACGGATTTAAGTGCGGCGGAAAACGTTGATCTATCGCCTTGTGTTTAATCATATACTGAAAGATCTGTTCAGTATCCAGAACTTTCAAATAAGCAAAAAGAATAGCAGTTGCATCGGCGTCGCCACCCGCACGATGCCTATTTTCTATCGGTATATCTAAATAATCACATAGACGTCCCAAACTATAGGATAATAACCCCGGCTTTATTTTTCGCGCATAGCGTACTGTACATAATTTTATTGCTGACCATTCGAATCCCGATTCCTGCAACTGAAAACGGATGAATGAGTAATCAAAATTGACATTATGCGCAACAAAAATACGGTCTTTAAGCATTGCATAAATGCGCTCGGCAACTTCCTCAAATGTTGGAGCATCCTTTACCATGTCATTATCGATGCCAGTAAGCGCAAAAATGGAGTTAGGAATTTCCTTTCCTGGATTTACTAATGTTTCCCAGCGCTCTAGAACTTGGTTACCATCATGAATAACAATAGCAACCTCCGTGATCCGACTCGATTTTGCGTGGCCACCTGTAGTCTCTATATCCACGATGGCATACTCTTGTTTTTTGCTTTGATTTAAATCCATAACACACAGCAAATATACTAAAAATATTAGTTAATAAAAGCAATATCTTTAAACTTTTGCAAAACAGGATGAAACCGGATATATCCTTATGACCCTCTCATTCAATAGACTAAAGTGAGGCTCAGCGTGTAACTTACTTTACGACGGTTATTGAATTTTTGCTGCTAATTTATTGACCAGCCTAAATAGTAGATCAGCCGCTAATTTGGCTGTCCTCGAATCGATATCAAAATACGGATTTAATTCAGCCAAATCGACAGATCTCAGATTAGGTAGATCCAAAAGAAAATCGTAAATCATAAAAAACTGCTGATCTGGGACTATACCGTTAAATGCCAACGCACTGACTCCCGGGGCATAGGCCGAAGCAAAGGCATCAAGATCTATGGTTAAATACACATAATCCACCAATTTAGAAAAACCAATTATTTTTTCCCGAATCTGATCAAGCTGTTCATTGATCAAACTATCACGTTCTATAATCTTTACATTCTTCTCGCGAGCATAGTTAAGTAATCCCTTGGTATTGCTTATTTCCTGAATTCCGATTGCTAAGTAATGAAAGGGCAAGCCAGCTGCCGATTGATCCTGTTCAATTTGATAGAATCCCGTTCCAGAATTCCCTTGGCCATCCTGCAAGGCACGAATATCTAAATGCGCATCCAAATTAATGATACCTAAACGTTTATTATCGTTTTTTAGATATTGACTAACCCCTAGATAATGGCCGTAGGTAATTTCATGGCCTCCCCCTAATATGACGGGGAACCCTTCTTGTTCCAGAATAATTTTCAAAGCTGTTCCCAAGTATGCTTGACATAATTCTAAATCATTGTCTTTTAATAGGATGTCGCCGCAATCTTTAAGTTTAAGTTTATCTGGAAAATGAACAGGAAGGTTGGCCAATACATTCCGGAGTGCGGCAGGCCCTTCTTTGGCTCCTAGTCGTCCCTGATTTCGGGCAACGCCTTCATCACTACAGCATCCAAGAAAAGCGATGGCTTGCCGCAAATCGGACGGTTCACGAAGGTCAACACAATTCATTAATTGATGCCAGCGCATCCATTCGCGACTCTGACCATCCACACGTCCTTTCCAAACAGCTTGGTCGCCTTTGCTATATATTTCGGGATCATTCAACAAGCGCTTCATTCGTTCACATCAAATAATTGTTCAATAATTTGGTCATCAACAAGATGCGCACGGGTGACTAGTAATTTAGGATTTTCTTCCATCGCACGGCCTAGCGCCTGGTTTGCCTCCTTATTTCTAGCCCAGGCACGTCTAGCAATTCCATTATTCACGTCAAAAAATAACATTTTTTCCAATTTAACAACTGCTTCGTCTGAACCATCTAAGAGTAGGCCAAAGCCGCCGTTGATTACTTCTCCCCACCCGACGCCACCGCCATTGTGGATAGAAACCCAAGTCGCCCCGCGAAAGCTATCTCCAATGACGTTATGAATAGCCATATCCGCCGTGTATTGACTTCCATCATAAATATTGCTAGTTTCCCGATAAGGTGAGTCTGTTCCGCTAACGTCGTGGTGGTCTCTACCCAAAACAATCGGCCCTTCAAATAAACCAGTTTTTACTGCTTCGTTAAAGGCCTTTGCAATTGAAATACGTCCAATGGAATCGGCATATAAGATGCGCGCCTGAGAACCTACGACGAGTCTATTTTTCTCAGCTTCTTTAATCCATTGTATATTATCTTGCAGCTGCTGCTGAATTTCTAAGGGGGCTTCTGATCGAAGATCCTCTAAAACGGTCATGGCTATTTCGTCAGATTTTTTCAGGTCCGAAGCCCTTCCAGAGGTGCAAACCCAACGGAATGGTCCAAAACCATAATCAAAGCACATGGGACCAAGAATATCCTGTACATACGACGGATAGCGGAATTGGTCCTTTTTATCATTCCAGACTGCTGCGCCGGCACGGCTACTTTCCAAAAGAAATGCATTTCCGTAGTCGAAGAAATACGTTCCCTTGGACACATGCTTATTGATCGCATCAACATGTCGTACCAAGCTTTCTCGCACACATTGCTTAAATTTGTCCGGGTCACTCGCCAATAAAACATTTGCTTCATCAAAGGATAATCCCATGGGATAATATCCTCCGGACCACGGATTATGCAATGATGTCTGATCAGACCCTACCGTAATGTGGATATTTTCACGATCGAAAGCCTCCCATACTTCGACTATGTTACCGATATAAGCAAAGGATACTATTTCCTTTTGTTTCACTGCCCGCTTTACCTGTCTAACAAGCTCCTGTATGCTCACTATCAATCGGTCAACCCATCCCTGCTCATGTCGTTTTCTTGCTGCGTCGGGGTTTATTTCCGCGCATACCGTTATGCATCCCGCAATATTACCCGCTTTAGGCTGTGCTCCACTCATTCCCCCCAGGCCGGAAGTCAAAAACACCTTGCCTTGTATTGTATCATCTACCGCCAAATGTTTCCGGAATGCATTCATAACCGTAATAGTCGTTCCATGCACAATACCCTGCGGACCGATATACATGTATGAGCCGGCTGTCATCTGTCCATATTGCGTAACGCCCAATGCGTTGAAACGCTCCCAGTCGTCCGGTTTCGAATAATTTGGAATCATCATGCCATTTGTCACCACAACACGAGGAGCATCTTTTGAAGATGGAAAAAGTCCCATCGGATGACCACTGTAAAGATGTAATGTTTGTTCATCGGTCATTTGCGATAGATATTGCATAGTAAGCCGATATTGAGCCCAATTTTGAAATACGGCTCCATTCCCACCATAAGTAATCAATTCGTGCGGATGCTGTGCGACAGCAGGATCGAGGTTGTTCTGAATCATCAACATAATTGCCGCCGCCTGCTTACTTAACGCCGGATAATCAGCTATTGGTCGAGCATGCATTGTGTATTGTGGTCTAAAACGGTACATATAAATTCGCCCATAGTCGCGAAGCTCCTGTAAAAATTCAGGCGCTAAAATGCCATGCCAGGGATTAGGAAAATAGCGTAATGCATTCCGTATAGCTAGCCTCTCTTCTGACTTCGTAAGAATATTCTTTCGTCGGGGAGCGTGGCTGATGGTATGATCGCGCTCTACTGTTGGAGGTAATGTGGTAGGAATACCTTCTGCAACCTCTCGCTTAAATGTATCTTTCATGGTGTTATATTGATAATACTTCCGTACCATTTTTCCATACCGCTGTAGGCTGCAAACTTCCTTGGAAGTAAGTAATATTCTGATAATTGTCAGTTTTAAATAAACTAAAATCTGCACGCATTCCCTTCGCCAAAATCCCCCGGTCAGACAAGTTCAATGCCTTTGCCCCACGGTAGGTTAATGCCGCAAGTAGTTCAGCATTGGTCAACTTTTCTGCCGCTGCCAAAATCGTCGCACTTGTCAATAACTGTCCCATTGGAGCAGATCCCGGATTCCAATCACTACCTATGGCTAGGCATGCACCTGCATCTAACAGTTTTCTAGCGGGTGTAAAACCGCAACCCAATCCGATAGAAGCGGCAGGTAAAGCCACCGCGACAGTGTCCGACTGTGCGATAAGTTCAATTTCAAAAGCTGTTGATGCTTCAAGATGATCCGCAGATATAGCACCGAGTTCTACCGCAATCTGGCTTCCAGAAGTCGTAAACTGATCGGCATGAATTGTCAGATCGAAACCCATATTTTTTGCTTTTTGTAAATAAGCTACAATGTCCTGCCCCTGAAAAGCTGTCTTTTCGATAAATGCATCTATCCGATTTGATAGCCTTTCTGATTTTAATGCTGGAAAAAGAACTTCAGCCATCATATGAAGATAATCTTTTGCCGACCCATTGAAGTCCCGCGGAAGCATATGTGCTGCCAAACAAGTTGGGATAAGGTCTGGTTGTATTTGTCGATCTGATTCGCGGATGACACGCAATAATTTAAGTTCTTGTTCAACGTTAAGCCCATAACCGCTTTTAACTTCGATCGTTGTAATTCCCTGTTTCAATAGTAAATGTGCTCTCCTTATGGTGAGCTCTACCAATTCTCGGGCATCACAATCCCTTGTATGGGATACGGTACTCCAGATCCCCCCACCTGCCGCCGCGATCTCCAAGTAGCTTGAACCGGCATTTCGAAGGGCAAAATCATTTGCACGACTGCCTGCGAAAGCAATATGTGTATGGCAGTCAATAAATCCTGGCAAAACGACCTGATCTCCCTCAACATGTATCAGAACCGCCTGCTCCCCCCATTGCTGTTGTAATTGAGCAAAAGCGGCCACATCCATTATCGTGTTTCCTGCGATTAAAATCCCACCCTCTTTAATAATAGACAATTGGCTATCGTCGATTGGACCTTTTATAGGCATATTTGACATCGTTAATATTTGCCTAAAAGGCCCAACTAATTTTAACTCCTTTTTCATCATTCCTTGTTTAAAATACCTCAAACTGCTGTTTTAGCTCTTCAGCAATCTCTCCAGCAGCATATTGACCATGCAATGCAATAAGCTCGCCTGATTTCACCATTTTTAATGCTTCAGTCAGCAGCTCTTCCATCGGCTGGTCCGATTCAATATGTGGAATGGACTGACGGATTCTCCCGTGGATAGCTTCCAGTGAAGCAGTTGATGTTAACGGTTGATGATAATCTTTGGCTTGGGCTGCGCACAACAGTTCAATGCTCAATATTTTGTCGACATTATCAATCACCTGCAACAGTTTTCGTCCAGCAATAGATCCCATACTCACATGGTCTTCTTGGCCTAAAGAGGTTGGAATACTATCGGCACTCGCCGGAAAACAAAGTCCTTTATTCTCACTTGCTAGAGCCGCCGTGCTATATTGTAAGATCATAAATCCTGAATTGAGTCCAGTCGATTTCATCAACAATTTGGGTACACCGTTGGTTTGGCCTTCTAAAGACAGATAGACCCTTCGATCAGAAATATTCCCAATTTCAGACGCCGCCAGCGTGGCATAGTCCAAAGGTAATGCAATGGATTGCCCATGAAAGCTACCACCGCTAATGGTTAGTTCGTCGTTAATGATCACAGGGTTATCAGTCACCGCATTTATTTCAATTTCGATGGTATCCTTTAAATGAAACCAAGCGTTGCGTGATGCGCCATGAACTTGAGGAATACAACGCAAAGAATAAGGATCTTGCACACGGGAACAGTGTTTGTGACTTTCTAAAATAGCCGATCCATGAAGCATATGAAAGATGCTTGCAGCGACATAACGATTTCCCTTATGTGGTCGTAATTCATGTAGCTCCGAAAAGAAGGGTTTTATCGAACCATTTAAGCCTTCAATCATTAAAGAGGCAATAATATCGGCATTTTGAAGCATACGATTCAGTTCAATAACGCCCATAACGCCATGTGCCGCCATAAATTGAGTCCCATTGATCAGCGCCAACCCTTCTTTTGCGCCTAAGTGAATCGGTGCCATACCGTATTTTTCCAAAATGGCGGCTGTATGCACAACATTCCCTTCTAACTTTACTTTTCCTAAACCAATTAATGGCAAAAATAAATGAGACAAAGGCGCTAAATCACCCGATGCTCCCACTGATCCTTGTTTTGGCACAACAGGAATGATATCGTTCTCAATATGCCAAATCATCCGCTCAATTGTACTGTATTGAACACCCGAGAATCCTTTAGAAAGCGCGTGAACTTTAAGGATAAGCATCAACTTAGCTAAATCATCGCTTATAGGTTCACCCACACCGACAGCATGGCTTTTAAGGATATTTTCCTGTAATAATTGCGTTTGACCAGCATCAATGCGAGTGGTACACAGCGGACCGAAACCCGTGTTGATCCCATAGACGACCTCGCCGCGTCCAACTATTTTGCTGACGTAACTAGCGCTTTGATCGATCTTGTTCCTGACATCGGATGATATCGCTCCCCGAACCAATCCTTTCGCTATTGCTAAGGCTGTGGAACAAGTCAAATGCCCACTGCCGTATAAAAATATATCCATCTTACGATCTGCTTTACTCAAAAGTACTTGCTATATTTGATAAGCAGAAATACCATTTTGATCATCAATTGATAACCATGAATTATCAAATAGAGTTTAGACACTTATTGTACTTCAAAGTATTGGCCGAAGAATTGCATTTCCGAAGGGCGGCGGAAAGATTGTTTATTGCACAACCGGGCTTGAGCAGGCAAATTAAGCAGTTGGAGGAATATTATGGGGTATTACTTTTTGAACGTACTAAGCGGAATGTCATGTTAACCGAGGCCGGAATGTATCTATTTAAAGAGGTGCAGGAGTTATTTAGACATTTAGCACAAATTGAAACTCAACTTCAGAGTTATGCCAATGGTAAAATAAGCACCTTAAAGCTCGGTTTTATCGGATCGGCTGTTCAGACTATTCTTCCGGAATTACTTATTAATCTAAAAAAGCAGCAGCCCGACATTGAGTTATCTCTTCATGAATTGGCGAATGAAACGCAGCTGGATCTGCTGGAAAAAAAAGAATTAGACTTGGGATTCGTCCGTCTTTCCGAAACCCCGCTTGGGCTGAGCAGCCAACCGATATATACGGAGCATTTCAGTCTTGTATTACCCAATAATCATCCGTTTTTAATGTCTCAGTATCCAAGTCTGGATGCCTTAAAAGACGAATCATTTATCTTATTTTCCAAAAACTATAGTCACTCCTATTACGATCTGGTCATGAGTATTTTCAGTGATCATAAGTTTATTCCCAAAGTAACGCTTCGTACAGTCAATGCATTGACCATATTTAATATGGTGGCCCAGGGGCTCGGTGTTGCTATTGTTCCATCTTCGTTAAAAAATGGATATCATGTTGATGTCTCGTTTTTCGAATTGGATGCTTTACCACAGCGAACAACTCTTTCATTAGTTTGGAACGACCAAAATCGTAATCCTGGAATTCCTTTAGTCGTGCAGCTTATGAATTTACAAAATAACAATGCAAAGCTACATTTGATACAGTGATAAGACCTAAATCCTTCTTAAACTGCATATAGAATAAATTACCTGGATAAGATTGTCACTGTATTGCATATAAAAAACAAATTCTCTAAGTTTGATATATTACTAAATTTAAATAAAAAACGAAATTATGATTTTAGAAGTAGCCGTATTACAAATTATTGAAGGGCAACAATCCAATTTTGAGAGAGATTATAAAACAGCTTGCCAGTATATCAGTGCAAGTAAAGGTTATATCACGCATTCTCTCCGTAAATGCATCGAAAAGGATAACCAGTACATCCTGTTGGTGGAATGGGAAACGTTAGAGGACCATACCATCGGTTTCAAGGAGTCTGCATTATTTAAGGAATGGGAGAAACTTTTACATCATTACTACGATCCATTCCCAACAGTCGAACATTACGAAGTGTTAAAATAGTCGTTTTTTAGCCCTTTTCTATAATAATCTAGTATCTTTGTAGAAATTTTTAATATTCAACTTTTAACCCCTATGAGGCCACAAGCTTTGTAGCACTGAACAGATTAAGATGTACACAAAAGAAAAAGCAAAAGTAAATAGTTTTACGGTAGATCATACCAAATTGAAACAAGGGATCTACGCAAAGGCTTCTACGATCAATAACAGCAATGTCGAAAATTATACAACTTACGACATTCGCATGATTAGGCCAAATTCTCCTGAGCGTATGTTGTCTCCTGAAGTAATGCATACACTGGAGCACTGCTTTGCAACGGAAATTAGAACGATTTTAGGTGATGAAGTCATTTATGTGGGCCCGATGGGATGCTGTACAGGATTTTATGTTGTATTGGCCGGAACAGCGAGAACTCCTCAAAACGTAGCGGAGTTGATGAAGGAGGTGCTCGAAATAATTCTTACAGCAGGATATGAAGTTCCTTTCCAAAATCCGATTAGCTGTGGAAATTACACATTCATGGATTTTGATTCGTCAAAACAAGCTTGTGTTAACTTCTTAAATTTAATCACTGCTGGAGGATTGGAATTCGAATACCCATATATTGAAGAAAATTAAATGATCCTGAATAAAGATATTGAAACGATAATCTTGGTAGCAAATAAGAACGAACTATCTTTTCATTCACCAAGCAAATCCACTTACATCTATGAAATTGGTGTTGGCAAAGTGAATGCGCTCTTGTCTGTCGCCAGACTTTACGAGGACATTAAAACACTGGGAATTAATCCAATTGTTCTCAATGTTGGCACAGTGGGCTGTACACGGCATCCGATAGGACATGTTCTTTATCCGTCCTATTACGCACAAGGAGACGCTTATACAGATGGATTTTTTCTAGAGAACACGTTATTTTTTAAGGGGCAGGGAGTATTGGAATCGATATCGGCTGAAGAGTTTCGTTACGAAGATGCACTTTTGACATCGGATCGTTTTATCCATGTAAATTCATCTTTCTATCAGGATATTAAACATTTAAACCCTATGGCTTTTGACATGGAATCTTATGCGCTAGCGAATTTCTGTTTCCAAAAGAATCTTGCCTTTCATAGTATTAAAATCGTTTCTGACAACTGCGATGGTACAGTGAAAGATTGGGAAAGTATTCTAGGAGAAATTTCAGGTAGACTAGGTAACATACTCGATCAATTCATGAAAAAGCTGGATGCAGAAAGAGCTCCAGTCAACCTATCGTAATCCAACTGAATATACCATATTAGGGCCTGTAAAAAATACAGGCCTTTTTGTTGCTATTTCTTTGCTATTCTGAATACCACTGCCCCAAAGGTTGTCCGTTAGATTTTAAAATAAGCAGAAATATTCTTCGCCTTCGTTCCGATTGGTCCTTGTAATTTGAATTTATCCAAACTATTTTCCCCCAAGGTTGTTAAAATATTGGATTAAATACCCACCGTTATATTCGATATAACTCTTCTACACGACAAATAAATCGATCTAATATTCTTATGAAAAAAAAGAAGAAAATAATAATTTCAAATAGACTGCCGATACAAATAGAACGAAAAAAAGAAAAATTAATCATTAAACCCAGTGCAGGAGGACTGGCAACTGGTTTAAATTCAGCCTTTGATACAGATGCGATCTTATGGGTTGGATGGCCTGGAATAGTGCCTAAAGATGATGAGGAAAAGGAGAAAATTGTTGAGCTCCTAAAGCCGATGAACTTACTTCCTGTCTTCTTATCAAAAGACGAAATTCGCAATTTCTATGAAGGTTATTCGAATGAGGTGCTTTGGCCTATCTGTCACTATCAACCGAGCTACATCCATTTTGATCCCGAATATTGGTCTACCTATGTAGCCGTGAATAAAAAGTTTTGTGAAGCGGCTCTTTCTATCGATGAGCTTTCTGATTTCATCTGGGTTCAGGACTATCAGCTTATGCTACTCCCCCAGTTGTTACGCTCAGAAAATCAAGAACTCAACGTTGGTTATTTTCATCATATTCCCTTCCCTTCAGAGGAACTGTTTATGAACATCCCACAACGTAAAGAGTTAGTTGAAGGATTGCTTGGAGCAGATCTTATCGGATTTCATACCTTTGCTGACAGTCAAAACTTTCTAAATGCCTGCAAAAAAATTCTGCACGTTTCGTCGGGCTATAATCAGTTAAAATATAAAGACCGACATATATTTATCGAATCTTTTCCCATGGGCATTGACTTTCACAAATTTGTTGAAGTCAGTACCCAACCAAAAATTCAGGCTGTAGCTACCCAATTTAGAAGTCACTTTCCTGATCAAAAAATTATTATCTCAGTCGACCGGCTCGATTATAGTAAAGGAATTTTAGAAAGACTGCGCGCTTACCTGACCTTCCTCCAAAAATATCCTGAATGGCACACAAAGGTTGTTTTATATATGCTAATCGTGCCATCTAGAGATAAGGTATCGCAATACAAAAAATTGAAAGATGAGATTAATCGAACAGTAAGTGAAATCAATTCTATTTATGGAAACCTCAGCTGGACACCGGTATTGTATTTCTACAAATCGCTTCCATTCGAAGAGTTGGTAGCATTATATGTTGCATCGGATATCTGTATGATTACTTCCACTCGCGATGGAATGAATTTGGTGAGTAAAGAATACATCGCCAGTAAGACGTTATCGAAAGGTGTATTGATATTAAGCGAATTTGCAGGCGCTTCCAAAGAACTCGTTGATGCCTTGATTATCAATCCATTTAATCGTATGGAAACTGCCGATAGTATTTATCAGGCGCTAAAAATGGCTCCTGAAGAGATTCAAGAAAGGGCCGATGCCAATATGCAAATTATACAGAAATTTAATGTACAGCATTGGGTCCAGCTCTTTACCAATCGCTTAGCTGAAACTAAGGCTATACAGCGTGACGAATGGGCGAGACGAATTTCGGACAAAGTATTTAACAGTATTTCTGAACGCTATAGCAAAAGTAGCAATAGACTTTTCTTTCTGGATTATGACGGTACGCTGGTCAAATTTCAGAACCATGCGCAAAAGGCAACGCCAACAACGCTACTCTATAATCTTTTGGACAACATTATTTCAGATCCACTGAACACGTTAGTTATCATAAGCGGCCGTTCACAGGAAAGTTTATCATCCTGGTTTGATGGCCGGTCCTACTATCTTGTTGCAGAACATGGCATATGGTCTAATTTCCCCAATTTCAGCTGGTCATATAAAAAAGGATTAGCGCTACATTGGATGCCCGAAGTAAAAAAGCTGATGGAAAAATTAGCCGATCAAACCCCTGGTGCCTTCATGGAAGTTAAGCCATATTCTTTAGCGTGGCATTATCGCAAAGTCGAACTCGGATTGGGCGAACTAAAGGCAACAGAACTTAAAGAGGTATTAAATCCAATGTTGAACGAATATGGACTACAGTTATTGGATGGAAATGCTGTCATTGAAGTTAAAAATACAGAAGTTAATAAAGGTAAGGCTGCATTGGAAATCGCTGGCCATATAAAGCCCGATTTTATGTTGGCAATTGGTGACGATATTACCGATGAGGATTTATTTCGGTACTTACCTCAGTCAACCATAAGTATCAAAGTAGGCAGTAACAAATCTGCAGCAAAATATTATTTAGATGAACAAGAAGATGTTCTTCAATTTTTGAATCAACTTATTATAAAATAATGAGCGAAAACACTACTGAAAAAAAACATACCTATCAATCTGGAATCATTGGTAACTGTTCCTATATCGCGCACGTCGGCATTGACACAAACATATCCTGGTTGTGCTGGCCTTCGTTTGAGGACAGCTTTGTATTCGGCAGCTTGATTGACAAAAATCAAGGGGGAACGTTCAGGATTAGTTCTGAAGAGCCTATTGTTGAAACGAAGCAGTATTACATCAAAAATTCAAATGTACTCTGCACAGAAATACATACCGACTCCTATGGTTATCGTATCACAGATTTTGCACCGCGGTTCGAACAATTTGGGCGGTACTTTAAGCCGCTAATGTTGATACGGAAAATTGAGCCGCTCTATGGAGCTCCAAGCGTCAACATCAAGTGTCAACCAACTGGCGACTATGGCCGTGTGGCGCTAAAGCCGACACGCGGAAGCAATCATATTCTTTATACGAGTGACCAGATCAGAGAACGAATTCGGCTGACTACTGACTTGCCCATTTCTCACTTCTTTCAGGATGAGAGCTGGACCATCATAAGTGAGAACAGATATCTTGTACTCACCTATGATTCGGCCTTTGAATCGGCCATTGAGAGTACTTGTGAAGATTTTCTTCAAAAGACAATCAGTTATTGGCAACGTTGGATTAAACGATGCAGTATTCCCAACATTTACCAAAAAGAGGTTATCCGATCAGCGTTAGTGCTTAAGCTTCACCAATATGAGGACACGGGAGCAATTATCGCCGCCTCAACCACTAGTTTACCTGAATATCCAGGCTCTGGAAGAAACTGGGACTACCGCTATTGCTGGGTACGCGACAGTTATTATGTACTGACCGCCCTAACACATATTGGTCAATTTGAAGAAATGGAAAGCTTCGCAAATTACATTGCTGGCATCACTCATCGTAATCCGGGAAGACTTCAGCCGCTGTACGGTATTCTTGGTACCACAGAGCTTACCGAACAGATCTTACCGTACTTAGAAGGCTATCAGGGAAGTGGTCCGGTACGAATTGGAAATCAAGCTTTCGAACATATTCAAAATGATGTTTATGGTCAGGCGATGATTGCATTACTACCGCTCTTCACTGATCAGCGCTTTAAAATTCATGAGAATAAAAACGTTTTGGGATGGGTGAATTTCATCCTCGAAAAGATTGAGGCTACGATCGAGGAAAAGGATGCGGGCATCTGGGAATTCAGAAACTTTGCAAACCACCATTGCTATTCTAACTTATTTCAATGGGTCGGATGTAAAGCGGCACTACTAATTGCGCGCCAAAACGGTTATCAAGACATGGAGGATCGCGCAAATATCCTCCTAAAAAAGGCAGAAGCATATATTGAGGCTTGCTATGATGATGATCGTAAGGTCTATCAAAATGCAATAAATAGCAGTAATTTGGATGCCAGCACCTTGCAGCTGATCGTAATGGACTATTTAGATCCGAAATCGGAAAAGGCGCTACATCATCTCGAAATGCTTGAGAAAGAATTAAAGGGAGAAAATGGCCTTTTCTATCGATATAAACATCAAGATGATTTCGGAAGACCCAAATCGACTTTTTTGGTCTGTGCATTTTGGTATGTAGAAGCGCTGGCTTGTGTCGGAAGGGTCGATGAGGCGAAAGAAATTTTAGAGCGTTTACTGACCTATAGTAATCACCTCGGCTTATTCAGTGAAGATGTAACCGAAGAAAATGGCAGTCAGTGGGGTAACTTTCCTCAAGCATACAGTCATGTTGGATTGATGAACGCTGTTTATCGTTTAGCAATAAAGCTAGATAAGCCAATTTTTCATTAATACAAAAATGTGCGATCAATAAAAGTTGATCGCACATTTTACATACCCTATATTTTTTACATCTATCGTATTTAGGACAGATGACCGTTTTTGAATTGTGCTTGTTTCGATGAAGTAGCTACTTAAATGAATGCCTGTTTATATTGATTAAAATGTTCACAAATCTCCTCCGTCTCAATTCGCTTACCCATCAAATCGATAAACCGATTTTTGTACAATGAAAAAATATAAAGTCCTGTTGCCAAACTTCCTACAATAAAAATGCCCTCAAATTCATTGCTTTTCACTAGCTTGTTGTTAAGATGGCACTCGTTGAGTAATGGAATATTATAAGAAGACCATTTACCCATTCTATCTTTAAGTACCAATCCAATATTTTTTGTTGCTGTCATCGTCTCACTTGTTTTTGAAGAAACATCAACTGCACCTCAATTGTTTTCTGAATTGAATGCTTTTAAAAAAGAAAGGGTCTTTCTTACCAAAGAGCACGTAGTAATACGTTCGAAAAAAAAGCATGGTCCGAATTCTTTTGGAGCCATGCTTTTTGAGGTCTTAATTAATTTTCGCTACTTAGCGCTTACCAGGTAAATAGATTTGAAAACCCACACCAAAACCTAATCCACTTGCACCGCTACCGGTATTTATATTGGCTTTACTATAGTTATAACCGAAAGTCGTTTCCAATGCGACTGTTCGAGTTATAAAATGAGCATAACCAACATTTGCCCCTACCGCAAGAGCAACATCTTTACCCTTAGAGCTTCCCGAAATACCGATATCACCCTGCCCAAAAAACCTTCCTGTGGTTGAACCAGCATTTGGAAAATAATATCGCACAAATGGTGCTATCCCATACGTCCAATCGTTATCGGCATCCTTGATAGTAGTTAAACCAAGATTAGCCTGCGCACCAATAGCTAAACCATCCGAAACAAAATAACCAGCTCTAGGTTGAAGTGCTATATTAAATGATTTTCCTTCAAAACTATAACCCAAATTACCGATCGATCCACCAACCATCCAGTTGCCCTGACGTATCGGTTCAATGCCGACCTCTGAAGACATCTGAGGAGTTGTCTCAATCTTCTGGGCTTGCGCTTGATAGCCAATACCCGCTGTTATTAATAAAAGAAGTGTAAATTTTCTCATCGTATCTCTATTATAATTTATAAATAACTTTAATTGAACTAATAACAAGATCGATAAATGAAAAGTTTTGAATTTGTTATTAAACTTTACTGGATACATTTATAAAAAAGAATCAACCAATAAGAGTTGAAGAGTGTTCTCTTTTAAAAAAAAATTATGAATGCAACGATTCGATTTAATGATACCTATTCACAGTATCTCAACAACAATGCACTATTCCTAAATGGAATAGATCCCTTAGACAGCGATCCATCTACACATGATGGTAGCCGTACATATACCCCACCCAAGGTGCCCGATCTTGATGATGTAACTCCGGATCTGTACTATCCAGAAAATGCCGATGGGCCTGATCCAAGTGAGGAAGAACAACGTGATCGCAACAATGAGGAAAAAATCCAAACAGAAGAAGATCATGACGGAGCACAACCAAATCGTTCTGAACAAGATGATGATGATTTGGAATCAATTTAAAAACAAAAAAACTTCCTCGATTGAGGGAGTTTTTTTTAGACAAACGCTTTAACAAATTTATAAGGCTTATCCTTTATAAGCCGAATCGCCGTTATCAACAATACTACTTACCACTAATACTATCTTTTCTTAGTGTATCTGATAGACTCGTATCTTTCTGCATGCTCATCTTTTGCTGCTCGCTTAAATTATACCGTGTCTCATCGGCGTCAGTCGGCGCAATGTTGTCCGATTGCCCCGCTCCCTCAGATGTATTGTTTTTGGAATTTTGACAGGAGAATAACATTACGCCCCCCATCATTAATGTCGATGCAACTAATGCAAATTTTCTAGTCTTCTTCATAGTCTAATTGTTTTTATATTAAATATTTATCTAAGAACCACAATCAAAACTAATTAGTTTAACAAAAAGACAAAAAGACTTTTAGATACCTGTGGAAGAAAATAGACGATCATTACATTTAAACAAAAACGTGGCACCCCGTAATTTAGACATTTCTTTAGGGAACAAATACCCTTTCAAAATCACATCAATTGATGCTGATTGACGATTAAGATCGAGTGCAGTTTGCCTTATTGTAGTTTTTCTGCTACAAAAGCAATTATTCTGGTTATACGTATTTTTCACATATAGTTGTTTGAACAAAGTTTTAGAAGAATTAAAATCGAAAAATTAGCACTCTAATTGTACTTACTTCCACAAATAAAACATCCATCAATTTAACAAACGGTACTATGAGCAATTACAATTTAAATTTATTAGTCGAAGAAAAGAGAAGCCTTTTGAAACATTTTGCTGGTAAATTTACGAATGATCCAGATGAAAAAGAGGATTTAATTCAAGAAACACTTATTCGTGCATTAAAATCGATTGATGATTTTATCCGCCATCCCAAATTAATGTCTTGGCTATATGTTATCATGAAAAATGTATATATCAATCAATATCGCAAGGCTAAACGAATTACCGATATCCACGACACGTATATCGGCCTGGAGAGCAGCAATACGGTAGAAGCCAATAAAAGCGAGAATAAATTTATTGCGGACGACATTGAAAAAGCCATGTGCAGTTTATCAGAAGAGAACTACCAGGTGTTCCAGATGTTCCTTGAAGGGTATAAATATCATGAGATAGCGTCCTATTTTGGCATTCCAGAAGGTACAATCAAAACGAGAATACACATGACGAGGAAGAAACTGCAAAAGCAACTCAAGGTGTATAAAAAAGCGGCTTAAGACTCAAAATTAAACTGAAACAAGTTAAATATTGTAAGGTTATCTTATTACGAAGATCTTAACGAGATATAATGATGCGCAAATTAATAGAAATAAAAGGTATGAAATCACGAGTTAAAATTACAAATCAGCAAGATATGGTCATTATGCTCATTATTTGCGGTGGTCCTATTGGAAAAGGAACTGTTAAAACAGTCGAACAGGGAGAAGTTTTGAATGCATCAGGAAACAAACCGATCAAAACGGATCATGAGAAAGGCAAAAAGAACTCCTATGCTGATCGAGAAAATAGATAGAAGAATTCCATTAAAAAGGCTGCTTTAAAGCAGCCTTTTTAATGGAATTCTTCTAAGATTGACCATACGGGATATACCGACCTTTGCAACACCGCTAACTTGTTAGAATAATATTGTTGCTTTTCTAAAACGGAACTAATGTTTATTTCGTTCTTCTAAGCAAAAATAACTATTCACTCACCAAGAAATTAAATGGAACTCAACACTATAAAGGACATTAATCGAACAGGCGATGATATACGGGTTAATAGGGATAGCATTGCGAATCTATCCTCTTAACATACCATAGCAACGCAGGAGTATATCAAGATGCTTGCAAAGAGGGCTAAGCTATCTTAAACATTGGATCACGTCGACTTTAAAGAGTAATATGAAAATAAAGGCTGGATATACCAGAAAGAAAATAGGCAAGTCTTTTAAATATTTCGATATGTCCGGAACGGAAGTTTCGGATCAAAAGATTTTAGATAGAATTACGAAGTTAGTAATTCCACCCAATTGGAAGGATGTGTGGATTGCCAAAAGTGCCAAAAGCGACTTACAAGCTTTTGGGTTCGACCAGAAAGAGCGTAAACAATATATTTATCATTCGAAATTTGTTGACGAAAGGCAAGCAGCAAAATTTAGCAACATCCTCTTTATTGGGAAATACTTGCAGGAGTTGAGAAAAATCAGCACAAAACATATTAAGCGCGAACAGTGGGACATGAATAAGTTGTGTGCGATTGCTTTTAAAATTATGGATAGTACACTGATACGTATCGGCAATAAGCGCTACACCCTCACCAATAAGTCTTACGGCCTGAGCACGTTGGAAAAAAGACACGTTACTATTGCGAATAATACGATATCGTTAGCATACAAAGGAAAAAAGGGAGTTTTTCAACAAAAATCATGGTCCAATAGTCAACAGGCAAAGCTACTGACGGAACTGCTAAAAATGAAAGGGAAAAGGATATTTCAGATTGATAGCGCAGATTGCGAAAGCAGCTTCTGTGGTTCCGCTTTTAATCACTATTTACGGGAAAATTCGAAAGGCCAAATCAGCTGCAAAAGTATTCGTATTTGGGGAGCTAGCCGGGAAGCATTTTATCAGCTTGCGCAAATCAAACCGGCGGGGGCTATCAATGCGCGCAAAAGACAGCTCAATAATGTCATTAAAAATGTTGCTGAGCAACTAGGTAATACTAAGACCGTTTCACAAAAATATTATGTCCATCCTGCAATACAGCGCGTGTTTATGGAGGGACAGTTCCCAACGATTAAAAATAAATTACCTTTAGCTAAACTGGAAGATAAATTATTCCGTTTTCTGCGGAAGAATAGTCAAGTAGGTGTTGCAGCAGCGAACTAATATGCGATCGCCTTTCTAAGCAGTTGATTTAGGAAGGCTATTTCATAAAAATTTCAAACCATTTCATGCGCATCAAGGTTCTGCTAATAACACTAAAAAGATTATTTATGCGTGCAATTTGGACTGGAGCTATTGGTTTTGGATTGGTCAATATTCCAATTAAATTATACAGTGCAACAGAAAGCGCTTCCTTAGATTTGGATATGCTCGATCGGAAAGATTTAGCCAATATCAAATTTAAGCGTGTAAATGAAAACACGGGTAAAGAGGTGAAATGGGACAATATTGTCAAAGGGTATTTTATGAAAGACCATTATGTTGTTTTGGAAGATGCAGATTTTGAAGATGCAAGTCCGGAAAAAACAAAATTGATCAATTTGCATGCGTTTGTAAAGGTAGCAGATGTTGATAGTGTATATTTTGAAACACCCTATTATTTAGAACCGCAGAAAGGTGGTGAAAAAGCGTACCAACTCTTGATCAAAGCGCTGGAAAAAACAAAGATGGCTGGTTTAGGATCTTTTGTTATGCGGAACGTTGAACACCTAGCTATTATAAAGCCTTATGAAAATGCATTAGTATTGAATAAAATTCGTTATCAACAAGAGATCAGAACGCTTGATGAACTAAAACTACCGAACAAAATAAAAATTCAAAAAGCAGAGATGGACATGGCAACACAGCTGATTGAGCAACATAGCAAATCTTTTGATATCAGTAGCTATAAAAATGAGTATATGGACGACCTTTTAAAAATAATTAAACAAAAAGATAAGGGTAAGCGACCAACCATTCGAAAAATGAAAGTAAAGCATACAAAAGCGGATGATTTGCTTGCAAAACTTAAAGCTAGTTTAGGTTAATCGAAGCATGTAGCATAGACCCGTAATCGTCAAAGTAAGGTCAAGTATAGGATAAATTCCGATTAACTCCATTGAGCATTAAATAGCATTACACGTTCAATTGATAGTATAATAGCGAAAAGGCTAAAAATAACGGTTGGGTTTAATTAGTCAAAGAAAAGGAGGAACTATGAAAAATATTATTCCAGAACAGAAAGATGGCAAACGATTAGATTGTTTTGAGTCGCTGGAGTTTCCAAGCGAGGCGATTGCCAGTATGGCTTTTGATTTGGCGGTAGATAATCTAAAAAACGTTAATCATTGGTATGAATTAGCAGAGCTTCCGGCAGCAGTATTTCAGCTCACTTCCGGTTACGGTACGCCCATCGAACGCTCCTTGGAATTGCACGATTACATCAGACTAGACATTCCTGGCCCCGGACTTCCAGCTAGTGACGGTTACGACTGGGTAAACGTAGTTAATCTGATGTCCGAGAAAACCTCGGATTACAAGGTATTCGCAATCACACTAAAGCCTTGCCCCGATCCAAGTCATCCAGAAGATAAAAATACAGCTCACTTTTTTGAAGGAATTTCTTCATCGACTTTTCTGATCGAACAACGTAGAAACAGCTTGCTGTTCCAATATGCTGGGAGAAATGAAATCATTAACGTAGACAACGAGAAAGTAAGTGACAACATCCGAAATTATTTCGTTGGTTTAGCGGCCAAATTGGGGGCTTCCTATCCACAGTGGAAATCACTGATCAAAGGTATGGCTAACGTCATAGCAAAAAAATTTGATGTGCGAATGTAGTTGATTTTTCCAAACAGAAGTTGCTGTACTTTCCTATTGGTGTTGTAAAGGACTCCAAAACTTGCTTTTTATAAGCTTACCCCCGTAATTTTTAGCTGTATTACAGTAATTTATCCGTATATTTAGCTATATCATAAGGAATCTTGGGGTAGCATGAATCATACATATCAATCTAACAGCCAATTACTCAATAAGCTTCAATCTTTTGGAAGTCTCGTGGTTCTAAACCGGGATTTTATTGTTGTCGGAATATCAGAATCTGCTTTACATGTGGATTGTTTAAAAGAAAATATATTAGGAACAAATTTTTTTCATAGTGTAAGCAATCTATTTGGCGAAGCATGGGTAAAGGTCAAAAATGCAGTGACTGATTTTATTGATGGACAACAATCAAGCCATATTTTAACCATTAAAGTAAATAAAGAACGTATCTATTTAAAATTGCGAAAACATGATCAATTCATTTATTTAGAATGGGAAAGACAGCACAAAAAAAACATCGCTGCTAAAAAAATTAATGAACTTAATTTCCTGCTTGATAGTATTCAACCCAATAATTGGGATCGTGTTTGTGCTGCAGTGAGCAAATTACTAAATTATGATCGGGTTTTTGTTCTACACATCCAGGAAACAGGCTATAGCACAGTGGTTGCCGAGCATACTACCACTGGGAAATCTCATTTCAAAGGAAAGGAATTCTCAAAAGATTTTATGCCCGAAGAAGCTTTGGAATACTATAAAAGCTATTCATATCGATATGCCCCACATATTGAAATCGAGGGGCAAGAATTTTATTATACGGACAATAGGGTTGATTCTCTTTCGAGTTTGTTATCTCCATTACCAGAACTCCATCGTCTCTTTCTAAAAAAAATAGATGTGCAAAGCGCCTTGTTTTTTCGCATTTGTATCGATGACGACTTTTGGGGACTTGTAGTTGCCCAAAACAAAGAAAAATGTTTAGTTGATCTGCAACAACGAAAACTATGTACATTCGCCATCCAGGCTGCAGCCAGCAAATATGAAAGCTATATTAAACAGAATCTTTTGGAAAGAACAGAACTTCTTAAAAATGCTGAAGAAGAACTGAAGAGAAGCCTAGCCGAAAATAAGATGGTAAATTGTGCTCTTATTCAGCATATGGATATCTTGACCAAATTAGTACATGCAGATGGTTTGGCTATATTTAATCATGGTGATATTTTTAACTATGGACATGCCCCCCATAAATCACAATTTTATGAAATCATCCAATTTCTCCAAAATTATACCGATAAGCCAGTCTTTAAAGATTACAATTTTCGTCTGAATCATCAGGATAAGTTTAACGATAAACTTGAATTTGCAGGTTTAATGTATTTAAAAGTCGGTTTGGAAAATGACTATTATATTGTTTGGTTTAGAATAGAAAACCGTAGTCAGGTGATGCAGATGATGTTGAAAAATACAAAACCTGAAAACAAACGACTCAAAATTTGGGAGGACATACGTTACGATGTCGCCAAACCCTGGAATGATGCTGAAATCAATTTCGTTCTTCGCCTAAACCAAATCATCAAAGAATCTATTTTTGCCAAATTAAAAGAACGCCAATTACTGAATGAGGAGCTTCTCAGTTTAAATAATGAGTTGGAAATGTTTACCCATACCTTATCTCACGATTTAAAGAATCCATTGTCCATCTTAAAAATGGGAATACAATTCCTACAACAGCACCCGGACAATATTGACTTGACAAAAATCAACAGATGGTATCAGAATTTCAACCGAAGTGTTACAAACATAGAAGATATCATTAATAATATGGTTCAAATAAGCCAGCACCGCTCCAGCATTTTGGACAAGGAACCGATTCCGATGGCATACACGATACAGCGTATTTTTCAAGAAAACAGCATGCTGTACAATGTTAATAATTGTGAGCCCCGTTTTGGAACGCTATTACCTATTTGGGGCGAGAAAAGTGCAGCATATCAAATTTTTTCAAACTTAATTATTAATGCAATAAAATATTCAGCACAATCAGATACGCCAATAGTAACAATTGATAGTTGCCATGAAAATGACCATACGCATTATCGAATTGAGGATAACGGTATTGGAATTCCGAGCGAGCAATTGCCACATATTTATGAAATGTTTACCAGGGCCGATAATGTAGGTTCAATACCTGGTACTGGCATTGGTCTTTCACTTGTAAAAAGAATAATGGAACGGTTAAGCGGAAGAATAGAAATTGAATCTGAAGTCGGCCAAGGTACTACCGTCCACCTGTATTTCCCTATTGTTAAACCGTTCCCTGAACAAATGTTGGTCGATTGATCCCTGATCTTGAATACTTAAATCTGTCAAACTATTTTCCACTAGACATTGTTTATTTATAAAAAGAATAGCATCCCTTAAAATGGGTTGTAATCAAATAAGGAAAATCGAAATGGAAGAAATATTATCACAAAGTGCAGTAGTAAAACGAGGTATTATTATTGCCTACTATTTTAGTAACATATGGTACGGAAAAGGGTTGCTTGGGAAACATACAGCACCGGATCCAAATGACACTGATCCTAGCGAGCATCCCCAACCAGACTTAGACGAAATCGATCCCGAAGAAGAGGAAAACATCAATTATAAACATCAGAATTTATCGGTGGAAGACGATAGTAAAAAAGAGGTTAAAACAAATCCATACTGTGTTAAATATATCGAAGATCCAACTATTCTGAAAAATACAGATTGACCGTTACGTCAATCTGTATTGGATATGACAAGTCATCAAATACAGGGTTGAATTGATAAACCTATTAATTTAAAATACCTCTTTCGAAAGCAAATTTAACCAAATGTGCGGTATTTTTCACTCCTGCTTTATCAATTAGGTTTTGCCTATGGCCTTCAACTGTACGCTTGCTTAAAAAAATCTTATCTGCAATTTCCACATTGGTATACCCCTCAGCTATGAGTTTTAATACTTCGAGCTCTCTATCCGAGATGTCGAAATCGTCATACATTTCTCCTCGCAGCTGTGTATAGCTCTGTCCGGAGCTGACTTGATCCAATAGTATCATGGCGATTTCCTCACTCAGATACCGACCACCAGCAGCAATATGATTTAATCCAAATAGTAATTCGCTATACCCCACATTTTTAACCAAATAGCCAGATAGTCCAGATTCGAAAGCTTCAATAACATAATTAATTTGGTTCAGCATGGATAATATAACCACTTTAACTTTTTCATACTGCTTTTTTATCACCTGCAGTAGTTCCATCCCATCCATTTCATCCATACTGATATCGGTCAATACAATATCCGGGAGAGGATTCGAAGCTAAGAAATGAAGAGCCTCTTTTCCATTAGATGCCTCCCCTATAACTTCAAATCCATCTTGCGATTCCAATAGTAATTTTATTCCGTTACGAACAACCATGTGGTCTTCAACCAATAGGATTTTTATCATTATTATCTGTTTAAATAGTCAATTTAATTAAAATACCGGTCGCCAGCGAATCATTCATAATGCGTGCATTGTATAGTTCAGCAATCTTTGTTAAGCGCATAGGATTATTTACAGACGGTGTTTTTGAGAGTGCATCTCCCTGTCTAAAAAAGGGAGAAATTTTAATTAAGATCTCGCATTCAATCACCTGTACTGAAATCGCAATAGCATGTGCAGATACCTCGTCATTTAAATATTGAAATAATGCCGTTATGAATTTAAATAGATGGACTTGTGTCTCCCGATGCAACTCGCTCAAATGCGGATCAAGTAACGTATCAATTGTAAAACCTGATTGATTTTTATAACTCCCTACCAATTCATCTACCGCATGAAAAATTCCTAAGTCATTTAAAATCGGATTGTAAAGTAAAACTGCTTTATTGCGAATTTCTATAACTAAAGTCCCCAATGAATCACGTAAACAACGTAATTCTTCAAAATCTCCATATCGATTCGTAAAATTTTGAAGTGATATACGCATTCCATAAAGCTCCTGAGCCAATTCGTCACGGAAATATCGTCCTATTTTTCCAAGATCATCCTGTTGATTTTTGATAATCGATTTATAGAAGTCCTCCTGACTACCATCCCACGCCTGCTTCAATTCCGAACGATCTTCCAAACTTTCGCACTGTTCTTTCGCTCCTTCCGATACGTCAAAATATATTTTTTTATTGTCGTTCCCCATATTGCTTTCCACGTCATGTTGTACTTATAACCATTAAAATAGGGCAACAGTTTTAAAAATTAATATCTATTTCTGTAAATAAAATGTACAAATTAATGTACTGCGTATAAATACGTATAAGCGATAGATAAAAAGGGGAAATTACACAGGAAAACACTCATTGTTTAAGCAAAATTGAGCAACTAAAAAATTTTGGCACTACAAAAAAACAATTTAAAAGTCTGATTTACAACTATTTAAAAATAAACCATACCATACCCATGACTTAAAAATCAGTACAGCTACTATTTTCATACCTGTTTTCTAGCATCCTAATTGCAGTAAATGCACCAAGATAGACACTTAAAATTTGATAAAATGGAAAATACAACAATCGATCAACTGTTTAAGGAAAAAAGACCTACATTAAAATATTTGGCAGCGCAATTTACAAATGATCCGGATGAGCGGGAGGACTTGGTGCAGGAAACCATGGTTAGGTCACTAGCATCTATCGAAAAGTTCGTGAAACATCCTAAGTTGATGTCATGGCTCTATATCATTATGAAAAATACGTATATCAATCAATATACGCGTAATAAACGACTGGAGAACTATAGAAGTGAATATATCAGCACTGGCTATCGAAACGACATGACAACAAATCGTGGAGAGAGTAATTTTGTGGCATCGGATATCCAACACGCATTAAATAGTCTTTCAAAAGACTATTACAATGCTTTTGTAATGTTCTTAGAGGGATTTAAATATTATGAGATCGCTGAGCATCTGCAAATTCCTGAGGGTACCGTCAAAACACGGATACATATGGCTAGAAAGTCATTGCAAAAGCAGCTTAAGATATATTCAAAGAGCGTTGATTAGTATAATCGATACACTAAAAAAGACAGTTTACAAAGCAGTCATGGCCAGAAGAAATTCTGGCCATTTTTATTCAAACTATTCAAATAGCCTATTAAGTTTATTCTTGCAACCAATTCCTTCAAGTGATGTTTGCTAATAGGTATCTCCTATATATTTATTATATTTAAGAGATTACTTAACTATCAATATCATATCGAACATCATAATGTATGAAAAAGCAATTCATTTATATCTTTCTAATCGGCTTAAGCGGAACCATATTTTTATCTTCCTGCGGTAAAATATCCAATGACAATCAAAATAGAATTCGTGTCAGTGGTGAGGGAAAGATCAGAATCATGCCAGATCAAGTAACCTTAACAATCAATACGGCTTTTACAAAACCAAGGATGGTAGATGCTGTACGAGAGACGCACGCCACTGTCGACACGGTAATAGCTTTGCTGCAAAAATACGAGAATGAGAAAGAAGATATTAAAACAAGTAGTGTTTCGGCCAACAAAGACTATCAATATGTTGCTAATACCAATAAATTTGTAGGTTACCAGGCGCAGCAAACAATCGATTTCGTTTTACATGATTTATCTAAATTCACCGAATTGACAGGAAAACTGTTAGAAACTAAAATAAGTGGAATTGGATCTATTTCTTTCGGTCACTCTAAAGCAGACAGTATTTTGAGAGAAGCCGACCTCATTGCGTATGATGACGCTTTAAAATCTGCAAAAAAACTTGCTTCTCGGGCTGATATTAAAATTGGGAAACTGTTGTATTTGTCCAATGATGGAAGCGCGTCAAACGAATCAAACCAATATCGAACAGGAATGGCTTTAGAGACATTCAATAAGGGATATGGTGGTGATGGCTTCAAAATTACACCAGAAGTTTTAGAATTCAAGAGAACGATATTTACGGAATTTGAAATCAAATAGTTCTTTTCTGCCAGCTGATCGAATCACTTATTGTCGTGATATTTAATCTTTCGTTCACATCGACTTCATATAAGTTTTGTTACTTTATAGTACGATAGTTACTGAAGTTAAAAGAGATTAACGTATGTATTATGAAAACAATAAGCTATTTTGTCGGGCGGATTTTATTTAGAATCTTTTTGGGTCAATTCAGTTCATTTTATTCACCGTTAAGATTTTACAAAACTTAATGGTTTAAAAGAATTGACATTAAGATCCAATAATTATATTATCATACATGCTTTTAACCAAAGACGCCTTTGGCGAAGATTTTATATGGGGAGTTTCCACAGCTGCCTACCAGATTGAAGGGGCTCACGACTTGCATGGGAAAGGGCCGTCAATATGGGATGTGTTCGTACAAAAAAAGAATCGCGTATTCCAAAATCAACATGGTAATGAAGCCTGTGATTTTTACAATCGGTATGTCCATGATTTATATCTGATGAAGGGAATGCATATTCCTAATTACAGATTTTCTTTATCATGGAGCCGTATATTTCCAAACGGAATAGGCGAAGTAAATCAAAGAGGTCTGGATTTTTATGACCGCCTAATTGATCTATCTCTTGAACTTGGAATTACTCCATGGATTACATTGTATCATTGGGATCTACCGCATGCATTAGAGAAAAAAGGTGGGTGGGTAAACCGTGAGGTGAAAGATTGGTTTGGAGAATTCGTTTCCAAATGTGTGCAAACCTATGGCGATCGTGTCAAGAACTGGATGGTGCTCAATGAGCCTACTGTCTTCACTGCCGCGGGCTATTTCTTTGGTGTACATGCGCCGGAAAGAAGAGGCTTGGGCAATTTTTTGGCTGCAGTCCATCATGCTGCTTTAGCACAGGCACAGGGAGGGCGAATCATTAAATCAATACAAGCTGATATTCATGTTGGCACCACATTCTCCTGTTCTCATGTAGAACCTTTTTCTTTAAGAGATAAGGATATCGTAGCGGCAAAAAAAGCAGATGTATTGCTGAATCGTCTCTTTATAGAGCCGCTTTTAGGTATGGGCTATCCGACAGAAGAGATTAAAATCCTGAATAGAATCGAAAAGTACATTCAAGTGAATGATGAAAAAGATTTGAAATTTAACATGGACTTCATAGGGGTACAAAATTATACACGGGAAGTTATACGATACGCAATGTTTGTTCCTTATCTTCGAGCGAAAATAGTATCTGCGAAAGAGCGTAAAGTTGAAATGACCGAAATGAATTGGGAGGTTTACCCAGCTTCCATCTACTATATGCTTAAAAAATTTAGTACATATCCTAATATGCCCCCTTTAATAGTCACGGAGAATGGAGCGGCGTTTGCCGACCAAGTAGAAAATGGTATCGTTCATGATCCAAAAAGAGTTACCTATTTACAGGACGCTTTACAACAAATTTATCGTGCAAAACAGGAAAATGTAAATATCAAAGGGTATTTTGTATGGACTTTTCTTGACAATTTTGAGTGGGCAGAGGGCTATCGTCCAAGATTTGGACTTGTTTATGTTGATTTCAAAAATCAACAGCGTATTATAAAATCTTCTGGGCAATGGTACGCAAATTTCTTAAATAACAACTCTAGTCATTCTTAGTATGGTGATAAGACCGATTAGTAACTTTTAATAAAATTACTGAAAAAAGTATTGCTAAAACAACGACCAAAATCGTACCTATCAAAGGACCAATGCTCGCTTGCCAATCCCAAAATATACTGACAATCCCGAGGATTGAGCATACTGTATAATTCAATAATAGAAAATAATCCGACTTCTTTAACAAGTTAGTTCGCTTAATCTCAATGATACTCTCCAATGTTGCCTATAATAAAATTAAAAAATATGTATAACTAATCTGTCTGATTACATAAATATAAATATCTTTAATAAAAAACATCGAAAAATTAAAGGCGCATTTTATGAAGACTTTTCAATTTAAATCACATCATGTAAAAAAGGGCTTAATGTTCGGATTAGGTTATTTAGCAGTATTAATTGTGGTCCTTTATGTCTTTTTTGGTGGTATAAATGGGCTTGCCGATGCGGCAAATAATTTCGGTTCCGCGAAAGGTTTAGGCATATTGGTCACGGTAGTTGTAATTGGACCACTTATTATCCTCCTGCAATTCATTAATCCTAAAATCGATATACAGGTCGACAGTAAGAATTTATCCATTCAGAGCTCGAAAAAAATTCCCAAAACTATTCCACTAGCGACAATACATTCCATGGAAATCAACCAGAAGCTGGTCAACCAGCTTCAGATATTTGATCAAAACAAACAACTACTCGCTACAATACATCCTCAAACCGACACCAATGTGATTTTTTCAATTGCCAGTACGATAGCATTACATGGTGAATTTGTAGTGACAAAAGGAAACAAGAAGATTTTCGGGAATGCTGTTCCAACGGTCTCCTATTTAAGGCAATAAACTAGGCCCCTATTATCGTGATGAAAAAAATTACAAATATTCAGTACCTTGTTCTAGCCATAGCAACTATCATTCTCGGTCTGTTGTCCCGAAAAATAGTGGTAATACCACCGATATGCGGTGATGTCCTCTATGCTGTGATGGTATACTGGCTATCACGCTTTATATTTATTAAAAAATCAATACTCTTTTCCAGCATCATCACTGTCTTATTCTGTTTTACGATCGAATTTTTACAACTCATACAATCTCCGTTCTTTTTATGGATAAGAACCAATGTGCTGTTACGTCTTGCATTTGGCCAGGGATTCGTATGGTCAGATCTAGTCGCTTATTGTTTGGGGACTATCGCAGCTACGTCTCTCGATTGCGTTAGGCATCTCATGTTAAAATCGGTTCTTACTGTACGTGACTAAAATAGCTTATTTTATAGTTGTGACTCCCATATCAATTCCCATCTTTTCGTAAACCATATCATTCGGTTGCCAAAGCTCTATTTTGTTTCCTTCAATGTCCATGATATGAACAAATTTGCCATAGTCAAATGCTTCGATATTATCAAGAACGGTAACCCCCTCCTTCTTCAATTCTTCGACTAAAAGTTCAATATCTTCCACGCGGTAATTAATCATAAAATCCTTTTCCGAAGGGTCAAAATAGGCTGTGCTTTCCTTAAAAGGACTCCATTGAGTAAATGCTTTTTTTGTACTATCTGCTCCTTGATACCATTCAAATACACCGCCATAGGAATTGGTAGTGATACCTAAATGTTGCGCGTACCATGCTCTCAGTTTTTTTGGATCTTTACTCTTAAAGAAAAATCCACCTATACCAGTTACTCTTTTAAGTTCGGCAGACTGGTTTAAATGCTTAACGGTATTGAAAGCATAGCCCATTCCAAATGCCAGCAAGATACTTCCAACAAATACAACTCTTTTCATAATTTAATATAGATAAACAAGTGATTTACAATCGCTAGCCAATTTAGTCATTCGTTTTCAAAAATGCAGCTATAGTGGTTCAAAAAGAAATCTTTTTCAAGGTTAAGATTATAAAAAAACGGTAATGTATTTATACATTTGATTCGGTCAAAATTCATTGCTAATGCTAGTAACAGTTAGAACAAAATAGTTAAGAGCAGGTCAACTAAAAAATAAATCTATGTATAGTTTTAAAAACGATTATTCAGAAGGGGCGCATCCCCGCATCTTAGATAAACTTATTGAAACAAATCTCATACAGCAACCTGGGTATGGAGAGGATGAATATGCTAAAGAAGCAAAAGCCATTTTAAAGAGAAAGATAGCTAATGAACTAGCCTCCGTTTATTTTTTATCTGGAGGGACACAGACCAATCTATTGGTACTATCGTTTCTCTTACGCGTTCATGAAGCCGTCATTAGTGCAAAGACTGGACATATATCTGCCAATGAAACTGGTGCTATTGAAGCAACTGGGCATAAAGTTATTGCCATAGAAACTATAAATGGAAAATTAACTCCTGACGATATCATAAGAACATTGAAAGAGCATGCTTTAGCGCCACATGTGGTAAAACCACGAATAGTTTATATTTCAAATTCTACAGAAATTGGGACAATTTATACCTTGGTAGAACTACAGGCGTTATTCGGATGTTGTCAGCAACATCACTTGCTACTCTATCTGGATGGTGCCCGTTTAGGACATGCATTGACAGCGGAAAACAATGATTTAGCGCTATCAGATCTTGGAAAATATTGTGATGTATTCTATATTGGAGGTACAAAAAACGGTGCGCTTTTAGGAGAGGCTGTCATTTTCAATAAGTCCGAATTGGCGATGGATTTCGATTATGCGATCAAACAAAAAGGTGCTTTACTAGCCAAAGGTCGTGTGTTATCCGTTCAGTTTCTCGAATTGTTTAAAGATAATTTGTATTTTCAACTAGCGCAAAAAGCAAATTCATATGCGATGCAAATCACCAAAGCAATTAAAGAAAAGGGCTACTCGTTTTTAACTGATTCCACTACAAACCAGCTATTCCCTATTTTACCAAAGTCTCTCATTCAGGTATTGAGTCAAAAATATCAGTTTTACATTTGGAAAGAAATAGATCATGATAATGCTGCTATTCGCCTAATTACGTCTTGGGCTACCGAAGAGGAAAAGGTGGTGAACTTTATTACTGACCTATCGAATTTCAGATAGGTTTGTTGGCAGCAACGTTCTACTTTCATTTAACGAGTTTAATACGTAGATGCCTGCCTATAAAACTCGTTAAATGAAAGCGGAATAAACTAATCTTTGGGCTCCAAAACTCGCCATACTGCAGCTGCAGCGATGGCCCCTACGAGTGGTGCAACAATAAACAGCCATAGTTGAGACAATGCTTGCCCTCCAGCTAAAACAGCTGGACCAAACGAACGGGCTGGGTTAACGGATGTTCCCGTCACTGGAATAGCAACTAAGTGAATTAATAAAAGTGTAAAACCGATGGCAAGTCCAGCCATGGTGCTGTTGCCAAATTTCGATGTCGTTACCAATATAACAAATACAAAGAGAAAGGTTAACACGGATTCAATTAGAAAGGCTGAAGGTGTACCATATTCATTTTGATACCCCTTCCCCCAGCCATTGGAGCCAAAGGCCCATTCACCTGCTGTAAATCCAGCCAACTGCCCCAATAAAATCTGTTGCAAAACCAAAGCGGCCAAAAGCGCACCACTAAATTGAGCAACAATATACACAACCGCATGTTTGGCAGACAGACGTCCTGCCAATAACACACCAACAGTCACGGCTGGATTGATGTGGCATCCCGATAGCCCTCCAATCGCATAAGCAAAAACGACTACCGAAAGACCGAAAGCCACGGAGATGCCCAACAGACCAAGACCAGAGAGCCCCCCCGTGGTATTGGCTCCTGCAATCGCTGCGGCACCGCAACCAAAAAGCACTAAACCAAATGTCCCAATTAGTTCAGCGAAAAATTTTGAAGATGTTTTAATTTCCATAGCATTCTATTTACAACTTAGTTAACTCTAATTTAACCACTATCCATATAAAGTTAAAGTCGCAAAATATTTATTGTAGAACAATATCTACAACTATTGGAAATTAAATAAAGTATTTCAACCGATCAGTATAACCAAATTTCATCACACGCCATCAGTGGATGCTTTGTGGGATGATTACGCCATAGCGGTAATTTTCTAAATGGGACAGCATAAATATGAATAGCAGTAACCTTGCTATTTATTGATGTTTGATATCGGACTTTATCCACCTTATAATCTTCTTTCATGGATGCATGCTTCTGAACGGATACTTCTCGAAAATCTTTCCCATTTATAGCGACAGAAATATGTAATTCGTTTGGTGGAAATATCCAATGCCGGGCATCTTTCAGAAAATTGAGTTCGATTGTATCTATTTGTGTTGGTTGTTTAAAGTGGAAAGTAATATCCATTGGCTTACCATTCCACAATAGCCAATTGTAACTATAATCCAAATAGCCCGGAACGCTATCCGTTAATGTCTTTAACCCATTTGCTGGGGATGATGGTTCAAATGGATTTTTCGATGTAATACTTGCTTCTGAAGCTTTATTTATTCTAACTCCGGTATTGAAGATGTCAGTCCATTCTTTTGAATAACTATCAGGCGATGCTCCAGCTTCGGCGAGTTCTATTACCCCTAGCCTTTTGGCATCTTCAACGAATTGAGCGACCCTGCGCGCTACACTTGGTTTCGCTACCCATCGATTACCATCCCGCACAAATATACCACGATCATGGGAGCCGTAAAATCTTGCTTGCTGCAAATAGGTATAATCCAGCCCCAATTGGATACGTCTAACGCGTGATGCCAATAAGGGATTATCCTTACTGGTAGCTTCTGCCTTTTCTAATAACATCCTATATTGATCCATGGCCTCTGGACTTAAAAAATCAATTCTATTATCAATTGGATTTCCATAAATCGACAGAGCAGAGGACGGCCCAGGCAAACGACCTCTTCGCTGTTTAAGGTATGCTTTCACAAAAGGCCCGGCCTTACCGTAATAGCCCTCGATAAATTCATTCATCAATTGATCTTCTGAGCGAACGTTCGTATCCCAGGCAAGATTGGCCAAAACATAGGCATTTAGCTCCGCCATATCACTATAAGTCCCTCCACCGCCCTGTAAAAAGATGCCTTCTACCCCTTGTGTTTTCAAATAATGTAGACTTTTCTGCATCGTTCCTTGAATTGGAAATGGTGCAAGATAATTGGTAAACTGGGTCAAATAATCCCATACAAAGACATGTTTAGCTTTGGATTTCCAAGCGCTCAATTGCCTTCTGAAAGTTGCAGCCGAGGATTCAACAGTGATATCATTTTTCCGGAAAGCATCAATATTACTTAGTATAACTGACACATTATCTGCAACACATAAATGTGCAGGTGCATTGGCCGTTTCAAGATAAGCCAATGTCGTGAATTTCTTATCTGGAAAAATTGCGGCTACCCGGTTTACAAAGTGTATCAATGAGCCTTGCGGTCCCCCTTCGCGCTTATCTATAGCCTGACAACGATCGCACGTACAGCTTCCCCTATCATCATTAGCCGCAATAGACCAATAAATAGCCTTCGGATTTTCAACCATCCTGCGCTTAAAGTAAACAACGGTATGTGTAAAGACATCTTCATTAGAGAGGCAAAGCTGAGCCGGCTGGCGCTTCCCATCAAATAGAGAATAATACTCGGGATGACTTTTAAAATAAATCGATGGTGGCAATATTTTACTGGCCGTGTGTCCCCAATCCCCCCATTTGTCTTCCAAATAATGTAGCCCATACCAATCCATGTATTCCTGATCCAGTTCTACAGGGAAGTAGACCTCTCTATACTGAAAACTTGGTTTTGAAAAAATTTTTAGATCTGCAGCTACATATAAACTAGTAGACTTAGGAATATAGGTGTTTTCATGACCTGCATACCATTTTCTTCCGCCAATGATATCCCTTACATAACGGTATGCCGCAAATAGCACTCCTTTGCCACTCCCCTTAATCCAAATCGTCTTTCCCACAACATCAATAGAATAACTATCCTCAGGAAAGGATTCCGTTATGGGTAGGCTTTCTAGGATAATAGCATCCGAAACATCAACTTTAGCTTGTATAGCATAGTCTGCACCCGTACTTTCTTTTGTGTAAGATTTGATAACACCAGCGGCTTGCATTGAAACAGGATTGTCTATATCCGCTTGAATGATATAATCTGTTTTCCCATACTCAACTAATGTAATTCGCTCTTGTGCTTGCACTATCGTTACCAATGACAATAGACCTAACATACACTTCCACATCATATAAAAATTTATCCTACGGATAGATACGAGCAAAATAGCTCACAACCGTTGATTCAGCATGACCTATCCTTAACCGTATACGCGATATCAGCTCATACGGAGAAATAGGTTTTTTAATATAATCATTGGTGCCTACCTTAAATCCTTCTAAAATACTATTATCGTCATTCTCTTCTTTTCGTTCTTCATAGGGGCTTTAATTTTAGTACTTCATAGTACGACAAAGTTTAGAAAAAAAAACAGAAGTCGTTGTAGACGCACAACTACAAGACTGCAAAAATTAATTAGCATTGATTTCAATTCATAGCATGCTTTAGCATGTTGATTTCAAGTATTCACCAAGATATTGTTCAACTTATTATTTAATAGTCTTAACACGCTAAGTGCAATAGTTTAATGTGAATGGAGTAAATTAAACCGCTGGTATATCCCCCAATTAACTAATTTATACTGTATATTTATAGTATACTAATACGCAGCAAACAATTTATGAAAATCGCCTTCTTTTCCACAAAACCATATGACAAGTTATTCTTTGAAAAGGAAAACAGTACCTATGGCTTTCAATTTAATTTTTATGAAACGCATCTAGGGCCACACATTGTGAATGCTATTGAAGACGAGAAGGTAATCTGTGCATTTGTCAATGATAAACTAAACCGACAAGTTATCGAAGTACTTGCTGAAAAAAGCGTTGAGTTGATAGCCTTGCGCTGTGCGGGCTTTAATAATGTTGATTTAGAGGCGGCACGGGAGTTTGGAATAAAAGTGTGTCGAGTTCCTGCTTATTCTCCCGAAGCAGTTGCTGAACATACAATGGCCATGTTATTGACATTAAATCGTAAAACGCATAAAGCTTATAATCGGGTTAGGGAGCAAAATTTCGCATTGCATGGACTTTTGGGCTTCAATCTTTATCAGAAAAAAATTGGGGTAATTGGCACTGGAAAAATTGGAAAGGCTTTTATCAAAATCGCCTTAGGGTTTGGCGCGAATGTAATTGCCTATGATTTATATCCAGATCCTGAGCTTGCAGCAAAAGGCGTCGATTATAAATCGTTGGATGAGGTCTTTAAGGAATCAGACATCATTTCTCTTCATTGTCCGCTCACTCCCGACAACCACTATCTGATTAATAAGGAATCATTGGATAAGATGAAGTATGGCGTTACAATTATTAATACAAGTAGAGGTAACTTAATTAATACCAATGATGTTCTCAAAGCGCTTAAAGAGCGTAAGATTGGACTACTGGGTATTGATGTGTATGAACAGGAGGAAAAATTGTTTTTTAAAGATTTATCAACGACAATTATTGAAGATGAGACCATACAACTATTAATGAGTTATCCTAATGTTTTGGTAACCGCACATCAGGCTTTCTTCACCACTGAAGCGTTAACAGAAATTTCTCAAAGAACACTGCGGAGTATTTCCGACTTATTATCTAAAGGAACCACTGATGAAGACGTCTTGCTATAAGCAAGACGTCGTAAGCATTTCAAATCATTCCGGTATATACGTGCTCAAAAAGGCAGTTGGAATTAATTCGATTATTGTATTCGTTTTCCATCTATCCCCTTTCGCCCTGGTAACTTGCCCACCACTCATCAAGACGTTCGATGACCGGCAATAAAGTTTTTCCCAACTCGCTGAGTTTGTATTCTACCCGTGGCGGAGATTCGGCATAAATCTGTCTACATAAAATTCCGTCACGTTCGAGCTCGCGCAGCTGAACAGTCAATGTCGTTTGCGCCAAATCTTCCATTTCACGCCTAAGCTCACCAAATCTTTTGGGACATTGTTTCGCTATAGCTTTAATGAGCAATACCTTCCATTTTCCACCTATTATCTTAAAAATTCCATTGACATCACAACAAGCGCCAAAATTTTCACTTTTTTTTTCATTCATAATCACCTGATACTAACCATTAGTTCATAAAAACATACCAAGTACATAATTTGTAACTACTTGACTTAAAAAAATATCCAAACTATTTTTAGCCGTAAAAATATTAAAAACTTTCTATATGAGCTTTCAAATTAAAGATCTACTTCATATTTTGTTTCTTTCAACTGCTGTATTTCTTTTCGTCATCGACCTTTTTATTTTGAATGTTTCCCTTCCGAACATTCAACATGCGCTACACTTAAGTAATAGTGATACGCAATGGATTATTGTACTTTATATTGTTGGTTACGCAAGTATTTTGATTTATGCCGGCAATGCCGGCAATCGTTATGGAAAGAAAAAGTTATATTTAGTTGGAATGGCTGGTTTTACCCTCGCTTCTTTTTTATGTGGTGTTTCAAGCAATCTCTACGCCTTATTGCTCGGAAGGCTGGCCCAGGGAATTAGTGCTGGATTGATGGTTCCACAGGGTATTGCACTGATCACTTTACTATTTGAAAATCCAGAAAAGAGATCCATGGCATTGGGCATCTATGGAAGTATAGCAGGTATTGCTTCGGTGATAGGTCAGTTATTGGGTGGAATACTCCCGGATCAAACCTGGATAAACGAAAGCTGGCGCCTTATCTTTTTAATCAATGTACCTATTGGATTTCTTGCCTTCTTTGCTATATATCGGTATACGCCTAAAGATGATTCCAGTGTAAAGTCTTCGATCTCTTTTATGCCAATGCTCACATTGTTTGCACTTTTGATGGGGATAATTTTTCCATTAATCATGGGTCCGGAGTTGAAATGGCCGTTGTGGTCACAATTCCTGTTGGGAGGAACACTTTTTTTCGTTTTATTGTTTCTAAAAAAGCAACGAAAACTACAACAAAAAGGTTATCCTACCCTACTAAATTTCTTCCTATTCAACAATCGGATTTTCAACATAGGGCTTCTCGCTGCATTAGCTTATTATATGGTTCAGGATGCCTACTTTATCATTAATTCCAATTACCTTCAAAATCAAAAAAATTATACGTCTACAATGACTGGAATTGCCTTTATTTACCAAGGCATGGGTTATGTACTCGCTAGCGTTATTGTAAGTAGATTAATACAGCGTTATGGAAAAATAGTTATACTTAATGGATTAGGAATTATGATTTTGGGCTTGTTGTCTCATCTTTTTATTTTCAATACACAGTTTTTAGATCATGATCAATTACATGCACTCTTCTTTTTTTATGGTATTGGCTGTGGCAGTGTATTGCCCGCATTAATGACACTTGCTTTAAAAGATCTCAATGAGAGATTAATTGCTGACGCCACTGCCGTTTATCTTACCATACAACAATTATCGATCTGCCTAGGCATTGCTTGTATTGTTGGTGTATTTCTCCATCAAAAAGAAAGCAATTTTTTTGGTTGGCAGCATATCTCCTCATCCTATGGCTACTCAATGTCAATATCGGTCATATTGCTGTTGAGTGTCGTGTGTGCAGTAGCATGTTTACCTTCTAAAAAGTAAAATAGAACATAGTTTAGTTCAGCATTATACTTACCATATCTTGCAGAAAATTAAAGTAGTTACTCCATTGCCTTATATTTGTTTACCAAAGCATAATCATAGGGAATGGACATGCTCAGCGGGCTCGCTTCCCATTGACCAGAACCGCTGGGCAAATAAAAATCATAGGCATTACGCAGAAAATTTTCACCATTGGGAGCTTCTTGCCAGTTTTTCTTTTCCCTATTATAAAGTAATATCATACAACTCACGCAAGCTTGCTTATCTTTCCTGGTCGAATTTTCATAACACGTTCCTATTTTTACAGTTAATTTTTGCTGACCAATAACGTCTGTCAAATGCCTATTTGTAAGTTGAATTAAAGCACGTTGCGCATTTTCATCCGTTGGTGAATGCTTCGCCGGTCTCAATTGATCCAACTGAGCACGATTTATTCGCTCTATTTCTGCGGCCCTCAAGTCAAAGGGCAGAAGGTTGGTATCGACGGGATATAAGTCTTCCACATCTGCAACCCGAGTGACACCACCCGCTCGTAAAACTTTTTGTTTGGATGTATCAGCATCAATGGCAGATGAGCCGGCACTTTTATCAAATAACTGCGTAAATTCTGAAATATGGTGCCCTATTTGGTTAAAACCCACAACGTAATTTAAGATAACAAAAGCCAATAGGGCAAGGACAGAAAATATTAAAAATGACTTCCAAATACTGGTTCGGCCACTCTCATTTGTTTCAACTTCCAAAAAAGAAGATGCCTTGGGATTTGCAGTTTTAATATCATTGCTATGAGCTACTAGATCGTAATCCACCAGAAATAGGTCTTTACCATCAAAAAGATCAATCTGGTCTTCTTTAAACATCTCTACAATATCACGGGCAGTTTTATACGTTACATTCGCTTGTATGGCAATCAGATCAATAGCACTATTTACATCGCCCTGTTTAATGAATTCCCGAATAGTGGCTTTATCAATTTCAATCGTATTTACGAGAATATTTTTGATCATATCTTTTAATTTCCTATAGATTAGAATGCTTGCTACCTACGCGGAGTAAATGCATTTACTTCAAAAATGAGATTAATAAGGGAGAGATCAATGAAAATTTCTTCCTTTATGAAAAACGCCTGCAGCATTATCATTTTCTGCTGTTAGATCCTTTAACAATCCAGACATATCAAAGCAGCGCTGAGCAATGACATGAATAACTTCTCCTTCAGCTTGAATTTTACCAGCGATCATAAGGAGCTTTGCCCGAAGGATCTCTTTCCGATATTTTTCAAACACAGTACTCCAAACCACAATATTTGCAAAACCTGTATCATCTTCAATAGTGATAAATAAAACACCTTTAGAGGTTCCTGGGCGTTGCCGAACGGTAATTAATCCACATATCTTTATCGGCATATCATTTTTTATCCCTCCCAATTTTGCTGTCGGCACTACATGGAGAAGATCTAGCTTTCCACGCAAGAAGCTCACCGGATGTGCTTTAATGGATAGCGATGTTTTTGCATAGTCTGCAACTACATGCTGACTTTCCGTAAGCAATGGTAACTGGATCTGTCCCTCGGTTATACTTTCAGAAGCTTGCCCTTTAAATAATTCAATTGGCCGATCACCTAATGCTGTAATCTCCCAAAGTGCTTGCCGGCGGTCCATATGCAGCGACCTAAACGCATCTGCATGCGCTAACTTTTCTAAGGTCGCAAGCGATAATCCGACGTCCATCATTCCTATAATGGATGAAAATCCGTTGTGCCGACCAGTAATTAGCACAACAGCCTCTTCCATGGAAAATCCTTTGATTTGGCGTAACCCCAATTGAAGGGCATGCGGTTTACCCATCTCACCCTTTAAAGTATTGTCCCAGGTTGAATAATTTACATCAATAGGATGTACCATTACACCATGTTTCTGTGCATCAATAACAATTTGAGCGGGCTGATAAAAGCCCATCGGCTGACTATTCAATAAGGATGCAGCAAAAATATCGGGATAATAATACTTAAGCCATGAGGACACATATACCAGTAATGCAAAAGATGCGGCATGGCTCTCTGGAAAACCATAACTACCGAATCCTTCCAGTTGCTTAAAGACTCGATTGGCAAATTCTTCTGAATAGTTTTTTTTGACCATGCCATCGACCATTTTTTTGTGAAAAGAAGATACCTGCCCTTTAGATTTGAATGTTGCCATACTACGCCTCAACTCGTCGGCTTCTGCAGGTGTAAATCCCGCTGCAACGATAGCAATTTCCATGGCCTGCTCCTGAAAAAGAGGAACTCCTAAGGTTTTTTTAAGAATAGCTTCGATCTCTTGACTAGGATAATCAACATTTTCTTCTTTATTTCGACGACGTAAATAGGGATGCACCATATCCCCTTGTATAGGTCCCGGGCGTACTATAGCCACTTCAATGACCAAATCATAAAATTTTCGTGGTTTTAATCGTGGTAACATCGACATCTGGGCTCGGCTTTCGATCTGAAATACACCTAAGGTATCCGCATGGCAGATCATATCGTAAACTGCTTCATCGTCATTTGCCCCAATATCGGCGAGTGTAAGCTCTTTTCCGTAATGTTTTTTTGCGAGTTCAAAAGCCTTACGGATACAGGTCAACATTCCCAAAGCCAGTACATCTACTTTCAGAAAACCGAGAGCTTCCAGATCATCTTTATTCCATTCGAGATTGGTTCGATTATCCATTCGAGCATTTATTAAAGGACAGAGTTCATGTAAATTACCTTGTGTAATTACAAACCCACCAGTATGCTGGCCCAATTGCCTCGGAAATCCAATATATTGATGCGTCAACTCCAGCACTTTTCTCAGATGCTGGTCATCGGGATTAAAGCCCTGTTCAACCAAACGCTCCAAATTGATAACATCATCCCAATGACTACTTACTATGCCTGCTAAGCGCCCTACAGCATCTAAAGATAGTCCCATGGCCTTACCAACATCACGTATAGCTCCTTTTGAACGTACTCGTGTGACTGTAGCCACAATGGCAGCTCGATTGCGTCCATATTTCTCATAAATATATTGGATTACTTCCTCACGACGCTCATGCTCAAAGTCGACATCTATATCTGGTGGTTCATCGCGCGCATCGGACATGAATCGTGCAAAAAGAAGCCTATATTTAGAGGGATCTACCGAGGTAATTCCTAAACAGTAACAAACCGTAGAATTTGCCGCTGAACCTCGCCCCTGACATAAAATTCCTTTTTCTTTGGCAAATCGAACATAATCATATACCGTCAAAAAATAAGAAGCATAATTTTTACGCTCGATAAAATCAAGTTCCATTTGAATCGTTTCCCGAATGCTATCGGGGATATCACCGTCAAATTTTTTCTTGGCTCCTTCCCAAGTTAGATAGGTTAATTCCTCCTGCGTCGTTCGCCCATTAGAAGATAACTCATCTGGATATACATATTTCAAATCATCTAAGGAAAAATGACAAGCATTGGCAATTTTTACACTCTGTTCGATAGCCTCTGGATACCCCCTAAACAAGCGTTCAACTTCAGTGATTGACTTTAGATAGCGCTCCGCATTGGGATGCAAATTAAACCCAGCAGTTTGTATCGTACATTTTTGACGGATACATGTTAAAATATCCTGCAATTCACGTCTTTCGGGTATATGATAATATACATCGCCGACAACAACAAGTGGAATATCGCATTGTTTACCCAGTTGATTTATTCTAAACAATAGTTTTGAATCATCTCCACGATAGAGTTTTTTAATACCTAGACTAAGAAAGCCCTGGAGGAACTGTTGACATTGCTGTACAAATTCAATAAAAAAAGGATCTAGCTCAAAACCAGCCACCAATTTTTCAGGTGGACAAATAATAAACATAATTCCCTCAGCATATTGAAACACATCTTTTTTATACAACGCACATCTGCCTTTTTCAGTCCTTAAGTTCCCAACAGTTAATAATGTTGAAAGTCGACCATAAGCCTCTTTATCTGTCGGGTATGCCAGTAAGCTAGGGCCATCTTGTAAGTCCAAGCGACAGGCAGGAATAAGTCGTATACCGGCTTTTTTGGCCGCTATATGTGCACGAACAATACCAGCAAGGCTATTACGGTCAGTTACTGCTACAGCATGATAGCCCAATTGAGCCGCTTGTTCAATCAATTCTTCGGGGTGTGAGGCACCTTCGAGAAAACTGAAATTACTTGTTATCTGTAATTCACAATAATTCATCTTTATGCAAAAAAGCCATGTAAAAACCATTCATCTGCCTGTCCGCCGTAATGTCCAGATCGATACAGCCAAAACCGCCGGCCTTGTAGATCTTCCACGGCATAGTAATCCCGATGTTCACCTGGATCAATCCACCATTCACGCTCAATACGTTCGGGACCATCTGCTTTTCTGATATTATAGGTATCTCCCTTATAGCGGAACAGTAAGGGAGGATAATCGGGTATAGGTGCTGTGACTATAATACGCTCGGGAACCTTTAATAGTCGTGTCGGACGTGGACGCTCGGTTTGCCATTCAGCAGTTACGACCTCATCCATAGAAGCAGCTATTTTCATGGATCGTTCAGGCCAATAGTGTGCAGATGGAACATACCGTAGTATTTCACAACTGGAATCTCTGCTTTTTAAACGATCTAAAAGTTCGGTAACCAATGGACTTTTGAGTCCAATTCGATTGTTCCAAAGATTTTCCTGAACAGGATCTGCTGCCTCTACTTTGGATGCACCCAACGTAAATAATTCAATGCCCAATGCGGGTTCAATTTGTGGAATTTTTATTTCAAATAACTGAAGAATATGTTTTACCTGAGCTGTAGCACGACTTGTTTCAATAGTAATTGTCTCTATTTTTCCATCTACCCGATGACAGTCCAATTCGGCTGCCCGTAATCCTTTACCTTCACCCGACAATCGTTTGCACAACTTATTTATTAAATCTTCTAAAGCCAATGCAATACCATTTGGTGTACATATTGGTTCAAGACAAGGTAAACGCTCTTCATATGGTAAAATAGACTTTATAGGAATAATAAATTCGTCCTCTAATCCCATGGCCTGATCTAGTCGAAGCAGCAAACTAGCGCCAAATCTCCTGCGCAAAACTGCCCGGGGCATGTGAGCAAAACTCCCTATAGACTGTAATCCAAGCGCTTGCAACCTCTTCAATTGAACATCTTCCAATCGTAATGCTGATGGATGTAAAGGCAGAAGAGCCTCCAATTGGCCCTGTTCTTTTACAATACTATCATCAGATCCAAAATGCGCTATCGCCCAGGCGGCACCAATCGTATCAGCAATACCTATGCGGACAGTATAACCATGGTATTTAAATGTAGAGGCAATATGTGTTAAATAAGCAAATTCTCCGCCCCAAAGATGGGCACAACCACTAATATCTAACATAATCCCATCGGGTTCATCTATTGAAACCTGCGGTGTATACCTTATGCACCAACCAGCTATAAAATGGAGTAATTTATCAGACAGTCCTGCTTGTTCATGGATAATTTTAAGTGATGGAATAAATGCCCGCGCATCCGCAATGGCCATACCTGAATATACGCCCGCTTGCTCTGCTAGTAAATTATGCGCACTAACGATCAGTTTTCCTTGAACTGCGATCGACAAAACAAAGGGAATATCCTGCAAATGTGGTTTACACACAGTAAACCAATCTGTTTTTAAGTAACGAAACCATAATGACGCAAATCTCTTTTTCATGACTAACCAAGATTTTGATAATTATAGTTCCAATTTTTTGACCCGGCATCCTTGTTAGAGAATATTTTAAAGCCCTTCGGAGTCCAAACTATTTTTCCTTTGGCTGCTGTACCATTTCTTACTTTAAGCAGCTCGACATTCCAACAGGGGTTGCCAATACCGGGTAACCCTTCATCCGATTGACTAGGCAAAGAAGTGACTTTCCAACGTGCGGCACAAGTGGTGGCCAGCAATAGCTTTGGATTATGTTGTAGGATAAAACCCGTAACTTTACTTTTTTCTACAGCAAGTTGAAGCCGCCTTGACTGAACAAAATCCAGTTGGTGTATTTCGGCTAATACTGCTGTTATACCAGAACATTTCAACGCTTCTTCCATCGCCCATAAAACATCTTTTTGCTGCTTCATGGAAACAAAAATAATCGATGCAGGGTCGGCCCCAAATGTGCTGATTGCAGACGGAAATACGGTTTGTACCGAGCTTATCCAAATACAAATCCCGGCATTTTGCATCAGTTTTCCAAGGATACCAACGATAAATCCACAGGATGCAGCACTATCCATACGGCTAAAACTAACAAATTCATGTATTACACCTTTGGGAAAAGTACCATTTGGAAAAGCTTTTTCCAAAGGTCCCAAATCCATAGCAATTTCATCACTTGACCTTTCAGGTACACCCTGCCAGGCAAGCAGATCCCTTTTAAGCTTGCTGATCAAAGCCTGTTTATCTTCTAACATCATAGCCCCTCCTATTTAATAACAAACAAATATAATACTAAATATTTTAGCAATAAAGAATACTGCTACATTTTTTAGTAATAAAGCTGATGTAAAAGGTATGTGCTGGTTTAGGGCTTATATTTCATTCAGGAATTGTTGGATAACATCTTTTTTTCTTGTCGCAACGGGGATCATTTTACCATCAGACATTTCAATCTGCCCATCTTTATAATACTTTTTTATATAGTTTGCATTTACTAAATAAGATTGATGACAACGGATAAAATCTGATTCTGGAAGCATGGTTTCAAAATGTTTGAGGACTTTTGAAACCATCATAGGTTTGTTGTTTTTGATATAGAATGTGGTATAACCTTTGTCGCCATGGCAATATAGAATATCATCAATATTGACGATCTGGGTATATTCAAATGTACGCAACGCTATTTTCCGAGGTCTGTTAGGAGACTTTAGATAGTTTTCAGCCATGCTTAACTGCATACTGTTGAATCTAAATTCTGTATTTTTCTTATAACATTTTTCAATTGCTTCGATAAATTGATCCGGAACAAGAGGCTTTAATAAATACGCAATTGCACCTATGTTGAGTGCTTCTATGGCATACTGGTTAAAAGCCGTTATAAAAATGGTATTAATGTCCAATTTCAGCTCTGAAAGAAAGGATAGACTTGATCCGTCTTTTAATTGAATATCAGCTAAAATAAGATCCGGATTGGATATGGGCAATTCGCGCTCTGCCTGAGCAATGGATGGACTATACCCTACTATTTGAACATAGGGTATCGCATCTAATAAAGACTTAATATACAAATAGATATTATGCTCATCTTCAAGAATATAAACTTTCATCATTTCACGTATTTAATTAAAATGTAAAAACAAGTGGGATATGGATTTCTACACAATATCCGCTATTATCTTCCCTATAATTGGGTTTTATTTCAATCGTTGCTTTTTGCATCGGATCATTAAACATAAGCTCAAGACGCTCTTTAGTGATAATCTGTGATAAAGAAGTCTTATGCCCAGTATTTATCTTATCAGACTGCACTCCCCTGCCGTTATCACTGACAACAATATGCAATTGATCTGACGTCTGACTGAAAAGAATCTGTAAGTAACCACGATAATCTAAATTTTTAAAAGCATGTTCAATAGCGTTTTCAACAAACGGCTGTACTAACATGGGTGGAATCATGACATCATCGACATCAATATTACCGCTCTCGATTTCAAAATCAAATAGATCTTGATAACGCATCTGCTGTAAAAGTATATAATTCTTTAATGATTTAATTTCTTGGTCCAAAGAAATATACTCTTCTCTATTTAATTCGAGTATATCTCGAATTTGACGGGATAAGAGAAGGAGGTATTGATTTGCTTTTGATTTTTGCTCGCTACTAATCAAACCTTGCAAATTAGCAATTGCATTATAAATAAAATGTGGATTTAACTGATTTTGCCGTGTCTTTTGTTCTAAAATCAATTGTCTATTTTCTGCAATTATACGCTGATTTATATTTGTCAATAATTTCTGCTTATTTCGATAATAGATGAAAAATGCAAGGCTAAAGATAAGAGCAAATAAAATGACAAATATCCACCGCTGTTGAACCATAATCTGATAGTTAAATGCATTGGTTGTTTTCAGAAGTTTTATAGCCTGGTCTTTTTTCTCGGTTTCATATCGCGTATTAATCTCGTTTATCCGATCATTTTCAATGTTTTTTATACTATTTTTGTAATCTTGATAAGCAGAATCCAATGTAAAATAAGCCCGCTCATAATCTCCTTTTAATGCATAGGCTAATTGCAAATTTTGATAAAAGAATAATTTATTTTGCTTGCTTTTATGCGTTCGGATAAACTGTAATCCCGCATTAAAATAATATATGGCCGAATCAATTTGACGATTATTTAAGAAATTTTTTGCCAAATTAGCATAAGCATAGGAATTGAGCATCTTGCTCAAAGATAAATAATTAAAATACTTTTGGGATGCCTCAACTGCTTTGCGATTATTACCGATGCTAAAGAAATATTGTGACTGCAGATTATACATACGCATGATTATCGCTGAATCCGCCGTCCTGTTAGCGTAATATTTACAGCTATCCAATGTTTCTTTTAATTTGTTATCATCATGTAATTCGATGTACTGCATAAATTTGATTTCCTGATACGCTTGCGCAACATGTGGATCGTATTTATTGGGGTGATAAGAGTACCATGATTCATTATCTTTTAATGCTTGCCTATAATCTGCCCGACGATAGTTTGCGTTGGCCAATAGATTGAAAAAAAGAAAGCTAAACCTACTTTTATTTTCTAATGCATATTCCTTAGCATCAATCATTTTTTCCATCGTACCAATATTGGTCACATCATTAAAACTAAAATTAGCCCTAATTTTAAAATAATCTTTCAGAACACGCAAATCTGGTGACACCTTCCCATCCAAGTTATCCAATGCAATTTCAATAGAATCAATTTTGTCTTGCAAAAGGTAGTTATACGCAAAAAAAATCCAATTATAGCCAGATTTATTGAAATACTGATCTTTCCCAAATTCATTTACTTTCTTAGTGATGATAGTCTGATCCTTAAAATCCTGTAAAGAGAGATATTTTAGTAACGTATCCTGATAGGTTAAAGTAAGTGAATTATCTTCCTGTTCTTTATTATTTTTAGATGTCTGGGAGCCATTTTGATGGCAGGAAAACAACTGTACCATCAATAGGAACAATAGAAAACAAAAAATAAATCTTTCCAAATTCTGTGTCATCAGTATTCTTTATATAACGATCTGTTTACAATTATATTTATTTTTTTTATGATAAGTGTAACGAAAAAGCATTATCACACACTTATCCCTAAAGCATCACGATAAATCATCATATGGTAAGTAATCTCACATTGAATGATATAACTTGGAAGATAGATCCTGAGATCTTCGTCATTCCAATTATTGACCATCCAATTCGCTGGTATGGTATATTTTGGCTATTGGGTATTATCTTATGTTATAGGGTATTAAGATCAATATTAAAAAATGAAGGCCGTACAATCGAATTTTTAGATCAGCTCAGCATGTACATTGTCTTGGGTACCATTATTGGCGCTAGACTGGGGCATGTAATTTTTTACGATCCGAGCTATTACTTAAATAATCCCTTAAAAATATTTGCGATATGGGAAGGTGGTCTAGCAAGTCATGGTGGAGGTATAGGCATCGTTATTGCAATCTATTTATTCGCAAAAAAACAGCAACTACCATTTCTTCATGTTGCAGACCGTATTGCTTTGCTTGTGCCTTTAGCAGGAGCCTGTATCCGTCTCGGTAACTTATTTAACTCCGAAATGATCGGGAAAGCCACTGACTTACCTTGGGCTTTTGTGTTTACCCATATTGATGCCATACCTAGACACCCAGCGCAGCTTTATGAAGCATTGTTCTGTTTCTTGCTATTTATAGTGTTATATCGATTGTGGAAAGAAAAACAGTTTCGAATTAACGACGGAAACTATTTCTCCCTATTGTTGATATTGCTGTTTTCATTCCGGTTTTTGGATGAATTTTTGAAAGTAAATCAAGAACATTTTGAAGACTCCTTATTCATCAATATGGGCCAAATACTTAGCCTACCCTTTATTGTTATTGGACTATGTGTATTTATTTACAATCGTTTTAAGAAATCATTAAAAGTAAATTAATACAATCCCATACGTTCCCTTTTGAAATACATTTGAAAAATATGATTTATGATTTTTTTAATAAACCATGCTGAAAAGCATATTTCACCAGTTCTGCTGTATTTTTCACTTTTGTTTTATCGAGCAAGTTCTGACGATACCCTTCTACAGTACGCTTACTCAAAAAGATTTTATCGGCAATTTCTAGATTTGTAAAACCATCCGCAATCAATTCGAGCACTTCTAGCTCTCGCTCATTTAGATCCAGCTCCAGGATGATATTAGCACCATCATCATTATACAGTCGATCCGAAGACACTTGCTCAAGCAGAGCTAAGCTAATTTCTTCACTTATATACCGACCACCTTCGGCGACATGCTTTAATCCAAAAAGTAATTCATTATAATCGATATTTTTTAGCAAGTATCCTGACAATCCATTTTTGAAGCCCTCAACAACATAACGAATTTGACTGAGCATAGACAATATCACAACTTTGACAAACGGATATTTTTGCCTAATATTCTTTAACAGCTCCATCCCATCCATTAATTCCATGCTTACATCCGTCAAAACAATATCTGGCACTACTCCGTCCGCCAACTGAGACAATGCTTCCGTGCCATCGGATGCTTCTCCTATTACTTTAAATTCTCCCTGAGATTCCAAAAGTAGTTTAATACCATTACGTACGACCATATGATCTTCAACCAATAGTATTTTAACCGTATTCATTTTCTAAAGCTTTTAAATAAAAATTCGATTCTCCCCACTTCCAAACCTATATCAAAATGACGGTTTACAATATTTCATGATTTGGAAGAAACAAGAAACAAAATACATAAACAGAATAAAGATACAAATTTCTGTTCACTAATCGTTTCGAACAAAAAAGAGCAACAGCTGCAAATCAAATCACAACTGTTGCAAACCCACTTATTCCGTAACTATTTCTTTTTCAAATCCGCTCCGGCGATATCTTCCCATCGGTAATAATGAAATGTTTTATCGTCACTCATCGCGACAAACAGGCCATGTTTAAAGGTTTCGTTTAACCTAAAAGAGGTTGTTTCTGAACCGTCACTTTGTGTCGCCATGACCGGCACAGTTTTCAAATAGCTATGTTCGAATGGGTTGCTTTTGGTTCCTTCCCGGCTAAAAACCTGAAAACGATTTGCGCCTTGGTCAGACACCAAAATATAGCCGGTACTATCGGTTAGTTTGTAAATCGAAATACCCTCATGATCTTCTTTAAAACCTCCTGTAGCGAATAATGCCAATTGTTGGTTTCCCTTTGCTGGATCCGCATAATATTGTTTTACCCCAACTTGTTCATCGGAATAGTAAATATACCCAAGTTCGTTGTCCACTGCTATCGCCTCAATCTCTTTCTTTCCACTAAATGAACCAAACTTGCGAACCAAGGTAGCCCTGAGTTTACCAGAACCGTTATCCTCCAATAAATATTGCCCTAGATAACCATCCTTTGGTCCATTTTTCCGCCCCACGATCGCATAAATCTCTCCTTTTGGAGAAGTATATAAAGCAATCCCCATAAGATCTCTAAATTCAGGCCCGGTTTCACCAACAAACATATCTAATCCCCCTTGGTCAATAGGTTTCATATCGGGTAGTGAAAAGACACGCAATTTATGGGTCATACGCTCTGTTGTAACAGCGATATCAATAGGTTTGCCACCCAATACCAAACCGTACGCCACATCAACATTATTAGGTCGTTTCAAGTTTGAAACCACTTTTTCTTCGACCGTTTTGCCCTGTAAATCGTACACAAATAATGCGCCGTTGGCATCTTTGTCCGTTGCGATGACCAGACTCTTACTCGGATCGCTCTTATTGATCCAAATTGCAGGATCATCCGAGTCATAACGTACTGCATCAGTTACAATAACGGGTTTAACTGCGTTTACAGTATTTGTTTGCGCATTTTTGCATGCCGTTTGAAGGAAGCTTGACGCTGCTAAGGTTAACGTTAATATTGTTTTTGAATGTGTCATGATATGAAATAAATTAGAATTTGGATCCAAATGCTCCAACATATGCTGCCGGTTGGGGAGAATGATATGTTAGGCCGTTTGCCATCACCAGGCCAGTCGCAAAATGAGGTTTGAAAGTTAAAATACCTGCCTTTAATGCCGGTGAATTCCCTTGGAGATGAAAATCCCAGGTTGAATCAAATAGGTAATTGTCCACCGCTGTTTCTAAAGGATAAAAGCTAAATTTAGGGTTGTTTTCCCCGGCTAATTTGGCTCTCACATCATTACTCCCAGCTACAATATCATTTTTACCAACCTGAAATTGATCTACAGTCAATTGACTATAACCATAATACCAATTATTGCTGGAAATCGAACGGTTATCTTCTGGTTTTTTAGGGTCACGTTTCACGCCAAATCGCGTATTGGCAAAGAGATTATTATAAATTTCGGCTCTTACAGAGGCTTCTAACCATATAGAACCTCCTTTTGCTGTAGGTCTTCGCCATCCGGTATTGAGCATGGTATTGTTATAAACAATCACATAAGCCTGAGGCGTACGGTCTCCCGAGTTGGATAATTTTAATGCATTTGTATTTACACTGTACACCAGATTATAGGCGACGTCTGCAAGACTTCCCGATTTGAAGTTCATCGCTTCTCCACCTGTCACCCCATTAGAAAAGAAACGATTATTTGCAAAAATAATTTTCCCGCCTTCAATATACGTACAGTCTTCCTGAAAATGACTTATGGTACTATTTTGTACCACTAGCTTTCCGTCTGGATTTGAAAACCACAAAGCTGGCAAAGCTTCTCCAGACACCTTTTTATATAAACCCATTTTTACAGAAGTCGACGCATCCGATGTAATTGCACCACCATACTCAACAACGGTATTGTCCAAAACAAGTTCCTGGCAGCTTGGAGCGGCTAAAATTCCTCCCCATAACTTTCCAAACTCATTCGTCTTCGTCTTATAGCCTTCCTCAACCGTAAACTTGACAGGATTTTCAGCTGTACCTAGTGCATACAAATTACCCAAAACAACAATTTCAGGCTTATTAACGGAATCCATCAATACGGTTACACCTTCCTCAATCGTCAGGCTCTTGCCTTCGGGAATAATAATGTCTCCCTTGATATGCTGCACACTCCCTTTGCTCCACACACCGGAGACCTCACCAATAGCACTTCCATCAGCATCAGAAGTATCCACATCAATATTTGCTTTTTCACAGGCACTTAGCACCACGATAAAAAACGCTAGAAACGATAAAATACATTTATTTTTCATCTGTATATATTTAATTTTTAATGATGAAGCAGATTTCACTTATCCAAAACATTGGGCTTTCCAAAAAAGTGAAAGCTTCACCGAAACAAACTGTTGTTATTGCACGTCGCACATGTTCAGATTAAAACATGCCCTGTTTTACGCGGGTCTATTATTTATTAAACGAATACCGTAAACCAAGGATATAGTTCTGTCCATACAAATCCTTTCTAATCAATGTATTTCCGCCTTCAATAAGCTTTTCAGCGATCTTCTCATTTTCAGGATTTGTTCCTTTCACATACAATTCCATCGGTGTATTCAAGATGTTGTTGGCTTTGGCGAAAACAGCCCAACCAGCTTTAAATTTCTTTTCAATAGAAGCATCTACCTGAACAAATCCTTTTTGCCACAAATCATCGTTCAAAAATTGCGACACTGTATTGATGCGTGAACCCGTATAAGATCCAGCTAACTGTCCTTCCCAGCCATTATTAGCATCTTTGTAAAGTAGCGATAGATTAGCCACATGTGCAGCTTGCCCATATAACGGTCTCGTTTGATCCACGATAATCGCTTCAGGGTCTTGTGTTGTCTCATTGATTCGACGCGACATCTTTGCCGTCGTTATACGTGAATGTGTATAGGTGTAATTGGCCTTGACACCAAATTTCTTTATATACTTGATATAATCAACCTCAATACCATAGTTGTTGGCCTGACCGAAATTTCCAGGTGTGTAGTATACATCTTGCTTACGAATCTCATCCGGTTGAAAGGTATATTCAATTGGGTTTTTGATTTGCTTGTAAAACATACCTACAAGAAACTGAGAAGAAGCTTCTGGAAATACTTCATACCTTAAATCAAAGTTATCCGCCAAGGCATGTTTTAAATCAGGATTTCCTTTTTCTAGAAACTCTTCATTAACCACACTTGACGGAACAATCTCGTAAAATCCTGGACGGTTTAACGCACGGTAATATGCGGCATGAAGCTGCTGTTTTCCGTTCAAATGATATTTCATGGTCAAACTTGGCAGCCATTCAGTATAAATTTGTGATCCCGTAGGCCTTTTTTCTCCAGCCGGAAACAATAATTTATAATGCTGATTGGTATGTTCGAGTCTAACTCCACCGATCATTTGCCATTTGTCATTCTCATAATTAAACATACCATACGCTGCTGTAGTCTTCTCTCCAGCATCATACGTTAACGGATTTGCGACAGCTCCCGTAGGATCGGTAACGGTCAGATTGAGCTCAGTATACCGCTGAAAATCCACGCCATAGCTATACTTTGCTTCCTCCGCCGAAGCGGGTGATAAGTTGTAGTTGTTGTAGAAGCTACTACGCTGTTTATCCCGATACAAACCACCGGTGGACAATTCCAACTTACTATTTTCCATTGGGACCTTATAGGCCACATCCCAATAGCCTGCTCGATCATTATCCGTATTCCGTTCCCAACGGTAGGTTACAGGAGACTTGTTGACAAGAGAAGTACGTTTACGTTGAAAATTTTCTTCTACTCCATCCAAACTGATCATCGTATTTTGTGGCAATTGGTTGCGGGCAGAAGAAAGAACCCCTGACCACCGGACATTTAGCAGATTATCTAAAAATCGATGATCCCCCTGTAAGGTACCACTGTAGATCTCTTGCTGTGTTTTTCGGCTTCTCGTCACATAAGTCAGCTCGGCTTTACCAATACTGGGATCGTACTGGCCATTGTATATCGTATTAACCGCATCACGCAATTGTAAGTTATTTAAACTCACATACATTTGATAAAAGCTAATACGATGACTTGGATTAAATCGATAATCGATCTTATTATGCAAACCTAAGCGTTGTTGCTGTTCGTCATATTGACGATCACTCTGCTCAGTAATCACCGCGTTGGGATTTACGCCAACAACAGAAGATTTATAGAAAATAGAACGGCTACCTCGATGTAAGTTTTGATAACTTGCCCCTAAAATAACGCCCAATTTATCCGCCAAATACCGATTACCTATTGTCAGATTGCCGACAAGATCTGGTAGCGGCTTACTATAGGTATACGCTAACGCTCCCCTATTAAAGTCAGCAGCAGTTGCATTGTAACCCTTGCCATTCAGTTCGTAAGGAGATTTTGCCGAGGTTCCATTTGTCGAAAAACTTCCAAAATCACGATTAAAATAACGCTGGCTGTAGCCTGTTGCCAAATTTGCTTGAAGGAATAATTTAGTCGGTGCCGATTTCATAACCATATTGACAACCCCACCTATTGCATCGGCTTCCATATTTGGTGTTAGCGATTTGTATACTTCTAAACGTTCCAGCATATCAGATGGAAATAAATCCAAGGGCACATAACGATATTTATTATCTGGACTCGGAACCTTTACACCATTCACTAAAGTGGTGTTGTACCGTTTATCCATCCCCCTGAGGATAGCATATTGCCCCTCTCCATTCGAATTTCTTTCTATTGATACACCCGAAACGCGCTGTACAACATTTGCAACGGTAATATCCGGGGAGATTTCTATTGCACGTGCAGAAACAACATTCATAATTTGTGAAGCATTCTTTTCTAAACGCCTAGCGCTCGGATCATCATCTCCCCCATTCCGACGTCCCTTTATAGTTACTTCCATTAATGTCTGTTCTGTAGACGTCAGCTGAAAAATAATCTGGGGCGTATTTTCTTTTTGAATCTCGATTTCTTTAGTTAATACAGCATAGGCAATATGCTTGATATGAACCCTATCCACACCTGCTGATAATCCCTTGAATTCAAATGAACCATCCAATTGTGTTTTTGTCGATAGCCCACGCTGTTCCAGGAACACTGTAGCTCCAGCAATCGCTTCACCGGTCTGACCATCCAATACCTTACCTTTGATTTTGGTCGCATAGGCAGCGCTAACCGAAATAGTGGAGGCAAGTAATACTGTTAAAAAGTTTTTCATTTTGCTTAGATTATTATGAATCTTTGATTGTTGTCGCAAAGATGACAGCCAATTTTGATCTCACAAAATCCCGAGCGTTACGACAGGGAAACAAGGTAAAAAAGCACGATACATGGAAGAAACAAATGAAATTAAACTTCTAATAAACAACAGTTTAACAAAGAACAAACCACCATTAACTTTCCATTACCCTTGTGTTAAAAAATTATGAAACACTCAAGAGATAGCTCGCCAGGTCCTCTCCTTGTTCCAACCTTAATTTCTTTCTTAAGCGGTGTCGAGCAACACGAAGGCTATCTTGCGATATGCCCAATAAAACGGCGATATCGATATTATTCAAATTGATTTTAAGCAATGCTACTAACCGCATATCCGCGGCGGTCAAATCTGGGCATTGTCGAATAAGCTTTTCAAAAAAGCTATGATGTACCTTTTCGAAAGTTCCCATAAATTCTTTCCAGTGAATTCCCTGAGTAATATTTTCGTTGATTTGCAAGACTAGCTTCTGCATCTGTCTCTTTTGATCCCGGCGTTCGTCCTTCACCATTTCTTTCAATTCATCCCGAAGTTCTTCCAAGAATTGATTGTTGCGAATCAGATTTAGCGTATGGGATGTCAATTCTTTTTGCTTTAGTGATAGCTCTTGTTTGAGTTGCTTATCTTCAAGCAGTTGATTTTTAAGTGCTATTTCTGTTAACTCACGTTCGGCTTCCTGCTTTCGGGATTCGGCAATCTGATTTTTAATCTTAATTTTCTGACGACTATATAAGACATAGGACAATACGATTAACAAAATTAAAACCACGATCGTTCCCCACAGCATGATCAAATTAATTCTTTTTGTCACCTGCAGTCTTTCGATCTCTTCAGCCTTTTGATTCATATCGTATAGCGCCTGAAAAAAAGCAGTATGTCGAGCGCCATCTACACTATACAGTTCAAGAACGAGCTTTCGGCTTTTTTCAGCATAAAAATATGCGCTATCCATTTGGCCACGCAATGCGTAGGTTCTACTCAAATCTTTTGTCGTGGCAGCCATCTGATATACATCTCCCAAGTTTGCCGCCATCTGATAAGCCACTTGCGTCAATTTGATACTTTCCGGATAGTTGTTAGTCTTTCTAAAAATGTCACCCATGTTATTTAAGACCACAATTCTACCATAATTGTCTTTTGTCTCGGTGTATAACTTACTTGCTTTTTCAAAATGAAAAAAAGCACTATCATACCTAGCAAGGTCTTCATAAATACTACCTAAATTTTCATGAATCTTCGCTTCTCCATTTCTATTTCCCACACTACTATAGATGGATAACGCACGTTTTTGATAAATAAAAGCAGCGTCGTAATTCCCTTCTTTTTCAAATAAATGACCGATATTTCCTAGTGTTCCCGCCTCTCCAATTTTATCCCCTTCTGCCCGGAAAGAATCTAGCGCCTTGTTAAAATAAAGTTTCGCTACAGCATGTTGTTTGTTGAAAATATTGAGCACACCAATATCACTCCAATTTGAAGCAAGATGATGCTTTGAATCCAATTGCCTATAAATTTGATCCGCTTGAAAATAGTAATCCTGTGCTTGCCCATAATGTCCTTGATTGACGCATAACCACCCAATTGCCTGCAAACAATTTGCTTGTAATAATAGGTCTTTATCGGTCACAGCTTTTGCATAACGTTTTTTCACTAGTGCAATCGCAGAATCAGGATGATTTTGACTCAGAGCCCGAATATCGTTAAAGGATTCAACCTGAGCAGTACCTGGGTGCCACAAAAAAAGCTGTATAAAAAAAAGTAGAAACAAAATAATTTTATCAGAAATCCTCATATTTAATGTAAATAATCGATTTGCAAATGTACATGAAACATGTTAACACAATATTAAATCACATCAAGCAAAACGAGTTTTAACATAAGGAAGACTGACTTATTTTATCCAACAAGCAAAATGATAAGCAATTAAAAAAGCCCTTTTATTGCTCTATATTAGCAATAAAAGGGCTTTGAAAATAGACAATGCCAAAACCAGTTAATTACCCGATTTCAATTCAATTAGCGGGGTGATCCGTTCTAATATATCAAATGCCACCTCTGCCATTTTATTACCTTTATTGTCCAATAACGGATTAACTTCAACAATTTCAAAACAAACCACTTTACCGGATCGAATAATTTCTTCTAAAATCATTACAATTTCTTGTGGCAAAAAACCCTTCGGAACCGGTGTTCCTGTACCGTCCGATATCAGTTCACTATCCATACTATCCACATCAAAAGAAACATAGATCATATCACAGTCTCCAAGGCAGGTCAATGATTCCGCGACACAATCTTTTATGCCCCTTTGCCTGATATCTTCAACACGGTAATTCTTAATCCCAAGACGGTCAATTAATATATCCTCTGGCTCTTCAGTATCTCTTACGCCAAAATAAATCAAATGACTGGATGCTATTTTACCTGACGGACCGGCTATTCGCTTTAGTTTATTCCAGAATTCTTCTGTCGATTGGTCGATTTGATTGATCTTACATTGCATATTATCCTCGTCTAACATAGCCGCTAGAGGCATTCCATGCATATTTCCAGACGGTGTTGTATACGGAGAATGAATATCAGCATGCGCATCTACCCAGATCACTCCTAGTTTCCTGTCCGGATAAGCAGATTTTATACCACTGACAGTTCCCATTGCCGAGGAGTGGTCACCAGAAAAAACCAATGGAAAATTGCCCGAAGAAAGACTATCCTCGACGGTAGAAGCTACCTGCTTGCATTGCTCATAAATTTGCTGAATATGCTTACCAAAAGGATGATGATCGTTTTGGTAAATAGAACTATTTCGAGTCGGTACATCAACAAACGGGTAATTAATGAAATATTGACTTCCCTTATTAATTGCCGCAATTTCAATTGCGTCTATCCCCAAATCTGAGCCCCTAGTTCCAGCTCCGATATCCGACCTATTTTTGATCAATTCAATCATTCTCTCCATACACTATTTAAAATTAATCAACGATCGCTCAATGATCTCTAAACAAGTTTCGACCTGTTCTTTTGTAATCACCAATGGTGGAGCTAACCTAATTTTGTTCCCATGTGTCGGCTTCGCTAATAGTCCATTTTCTTTAAATTTGAGACAAATGTTCCAAGCCAAATCACTTGTTTCATCCGCATCAATGACAATAGCAGTTAGAAGTCCCTTTCCGCGCACTTCTTTAATTAACTCACAATTCGCAGCAATTCTGCGTAGCCCATCCAAAAATAAGTTACCCATTTGAAGCGCCCGTTGGGTTAAATTTTCATCCAATACAACTTGTAGCGCTTCCTTCGCCACTGCACAGGCAAGGGGATTTCCCCCATAGGTAGATCCATGCTCCCCTGGCTTAATGCAAAGCATAATTGAATCGTCGGCCAATACAGCCGAAACAGGCAATACCCCGCCCGATAAAGCTTTACCTAAAATCAAAACATCCGGTTTACTGTCGCTATGCTCATCTTCAATGTTATAGGACGCCAACATACTTCCAGTACGAGCAATGCCCGTCTGAATTTCGTCTGCAATAAATAAAATATTATATGCCGTACATAATTGTCTGACACGCTTCAAATACTGTTCGTCAGGAACAACAATACCAGCTTCCCCTTGAATAGGCTCAACAATAAAACCAGCAATATCGCTGTCTGTTTTGAATAGCTGTTCCAAAGCATCAACATCATTATAGGGAACAAGCACTATCCCGTCTAAAAAGGGACCAAACTCATGGGTTGCTGCACGATCATCGGAAGCCGATATCACAGAGATGGTCCTACCATGGAAATTGTCTTTGGCAAAGACAATTTTCGCTTGATTAGGTACTACACCCTTTACTTGGTACGCCCATTTACGACAAAGCTTCATCGCTGTTTCTACCGCTTCTACTCCCGAATTCATCACTAGCGCCTTATCAAATCCAAATAGCAGACAAAGCATTTCCTCAAAATCACCCAATTTATTATTATAGAATGCTCTCGAAGTAAGTGTCAATTTCTCAGCCTGCTCTTTTAAGGCTTGAATTATTCTTGGATGACAGTGTCCCTGATTGACTGCAGAATATGCGGAAAGGAAATCAAAATAGGCCTTTCCATCAACATCCCATACCATTACGCCTTCAGCGCGTTCCAATACAACTGGAAGAGGGTGATAATTGTGCGCTCCGTATTTTTCTTCTTTGGCAATGAATAACTCGCCCTTACCGTGTTTAACAACTGTACTCATAATTCAGACTTTTTAAATAAAAACAAATATACAAATTCACTAATTTATTATTAAAAAAAATAAATTTTACACTAAATTAGCACTATAATATTAAAATTACCTTTTTAATCGTATATAAAAATGAATAGTATCGATGAATTCGACCGGCAGATTTTGAAATATTTAGAACAAGATGGACGAATGGCCTACTCTGCAATAGCAACTGCTATGGGAGTTTCCAATACCATGATCCATCAAAGAATCATCCGTTTGACAGAGCAAGGAATATTGACAGGAATAAAGCCGCTATTGAATGAAAAAAAGCTAGGTTATGATTGGGGAGCTTTTACTGGGCTAAGTTTAGAAAAAGATCATGACTCAAACCGAATAATTGAAGAACTTAAGAAAATACCAGAAGTTACAGAATGCTATTATATCACAGGTAACTACACGCTGTATGTGAAAATTATTGCTAAAAACCACGAACATATGCGACAATTGCTGTATGAAAAAATCGATAGCATTCCGGGAATTGCAAAAACGGATTCGATCATTGAATTAGGCTGTGCTTTCAAACGTAACATGATATTCTAATTAGAGGGTGTAAAGTAAACTGTG
>NZ_DJAS01000010.1:0-200853 GCF_002429765.1 Sphingobacterium sp. UBA5996 | reverse complement strand
GTCATTTTGAGACAGCCTCTTAATATTTAAAAACAAGCTTTTGCTTACTTTTTAGCGTATTTAAAGTTTTTACCTATAAAACGGGCATTACCACCCAATTCTTCTTCGATACGCAACAATTGATTGTATTTAGCCATACGGTCAGAACGGGAAGCAGAACCTGTTTTGATCTGACCACAGTTTAATGCTACAGCTAAGTCAGCGATAGTAGCATCTTCCGTCTCTCCAGAACGGTGCGACATGACAGAAGTGTATCCAGAATTTTGTGCTAAAGTCACTGCGTTGATCGTTTCAGTCAATGAACCAATTTGGTTTACTTTTACCAAAATAGAGTTTGCAGTATGCGTATCTATACCTTGTTGAAGACGTTTTGTGTTTGTTACAAAAAGATCATCACCAACCAATTGAACATGGTCACCGATTTTGTCTGTCAATGTTTTCCATCCTGCCCAATCATCTTCAGCCATACCATCTTCAATAGAGATAATTGGGTATTTTGCTGTCAATTCTGCTAAATAGCTCGCTTGTTCTTCGCTCGAACGTACAGCACCTTTATCCCCTTCAAACTTGGCATAATCGTATTTACCGTCTTTGTAGAATTCAGAAGAAGCACAATCCAATGCTAAACAAATGTCTTGACCTGGTTTGTAACCAGCAATCTCAATCGCTTTGAGCACGGTTTCAATAGCATCTTCAGTACCTTCAAAAGTTGGTGCAAAACCACCTTCGTCACCTACAGCTGTTGAAAGACCTCTGTCATGCAATATTTTTTTCAACGTATGGAAAACCTCAGTACCCCAACGCAAAGCTTCAGAGAACGAAGGAGCACCAACAGGCATAATCATAAATTCCTGAAATGCGATAGGCGCGTCAGAGTGAGAACCACCATTGATAATATTCATCATCGGGATAGGCAACGTATTTGCATTTACACCACCAATATAACGGTATAATGGTTGGCGTGACTCTTGGGCTGCAGCCTTTGCCACCGCTAATGATACACCCAAAATAGCATTTGCACCCAAATTACCTTTATTTTCGCTACCGTCTAAATCAATCATGATTTTATCGATGGCATTTTGTTCGAAAACATCTACACCTTCTAAAGCTTTAGCAATTGTAGTATTTACATTCTCAACAGCTTTCAAAACACCTTTTCCCAAATATGTTGACTTGTCGCCATCGCGCAATTCAACTGCTTCGTGAATACCTGTTGAAGCACCTGAAGGTACAGCTGCACGACCAACAAAACCATTTTGTGTAGTAACATCTACTTCGATTGTAGGGTTACCGCGCGAATCCAAAATTTGACGCGCATGAACATCGATAATTAAACTCATCTCTTTATTAGACTATAATTTATTTTCATTACTTAGTGTAGATAAGACACACTCTCATCTACAGACATTTTTCACAACCAAATATAACAAAAAATGTATTTATTCCCTTATTTATTCTGAATAAAATGTGCGTATTCTGAATAATTGGTATGGTGGCTTCAATAAAAAACCCTTCAAAATATGAAGGGTTTTTATATAATATTATACGTTTTAGTTTTTGATCAGTGCTACAAAATCATCAAACAAATAACGTGAGTCATGAGGACCTGGTGATGATTCGGGGTGATATTGCACCGAGAATGCTTTTTGCCCTTTGATACGGATTCCCTCAATAGACTGATCGTTCAAATTAACATGCGTTACCTCAACGCAATCAGAATTTTCAATGTCTTCAGCTACAACCCCAAAACCATGGTTTTGCGACGTAATTTCACAACGATTAGCAATGATATTCTTCACTGGGTGATTGATCCCACGGTGCCCATTATGCAATTTACTGGTGCGGATACCATTTGCCAATGCGAGGATCTGATGACCTAAACAAATGCCGAACATTGGTTTATTCGCGTTCAAAATAGCTTTTACTGTCTCGATAGCGTAATCCATCGGAGCTGGATCACCAGGACCATTGGAAATAAAGTAGCCGTCAGGATTCCATTGTTCCATTTCTTCGAATGTCGTCTTCGCAGGAAATACCTTCGTATATACATCCCGAGCTTCAAAATTCCGCAAGATATTTTTCTTGATTCCCAAGTCCAAAACCGCTACACGCAACGAAGCATTTTCATTACCGAAGAAATAAGGTTCTGCTGTCGTTACTTTTGAAGACAGCTCGAGTCCATCCATTGAAGGAACTTCCGCCAATTGACGCTTTAATGCTTCCACATCCAATGTTTCGGAAGAAATAATTGCATTCATTGCTCCTTTATCACGTATATGTCTTACCAAAGAACGCGTATCCACATCAGAAATACCAACTAAATTCCCCTCTTCAAAATAGCTTTGGATAGATTCATCAGCCATTTTACGACTATAGTTGATGTTGTAATTCTTACAAACTAATCCCGCAATCTGAATGTGATTTGATTCGGTATCGTCCTCATCAATACCATAGTTACCAATATGGGCATTGGTCGTTACCATGATTTGTCCAAAATAAGATGGATCTGTAAAAATCTCTTGATAACCGGTTGTCCCTGTGTTGAAACAGATTTCCCCAGTAGTCGTACCAATTTTACCAGCGGCTTTACCGTGATAAACTGTACCATCTTCTAAAACTAAAATTGCAGGCAATTTGCTGTAGTTGGTCATTATCGATGTAATATTATAAAATGTGTATCCTTACTTTTATGAATTTTAAAGCCTTCTTGATTGGATATAAAAAAAGCCCTCAAATGGGCTAATATCAATTAACAATGCATCATCACGATTGACAAACCGTTTCCTAAGGCACCTACCAATAAAGTCTTTTCTTTAATTTTCACGGGAGACAAAGTTAAGACTTATCGCTTAAAAGTGAAAACATTTTTCATTTTTTTATTTCACCTTGATTCCAGCCGCCAAAAACGAATAAAGTCTCTCAAAGTCAGCGCAGTCAACACCGGCACAATCAAGTAAATCAATGGATTTTCTAACCACGCCTCTTGCCACCGCAATAGCAACAATGCAATAAAAGCATGCGTAAGGCCACAGCCTGGACAGTTATATCCACTTATCGCCTTCCAAACACAGGGGATAAGAATGTGTATATCTGCCAAAAGGTGCAAGCCAATGGCGATCCCGAAATACCCGATGATCAGCGAGTATATCCAATGATGTTTTAGGTATTTCAGGAAAAACATAATCATTAATTGTTGATCGGACTTTTGATATAATTGCCGTCCGCATCCTTATATTTTCCGACAATAATCATAATCAAATCGATCAGATACCAAATACCACAGCCGCCTAAAGTGACCAACTGAATAACTGCCGTACCAATTTGTCCCAAATAAAACCGATGCGCACCAAATGGCCCCAAAAAGATACAAAACAACAGGGCCGGCAACCATCTATCGTCCTGGAACGTACTATTTTGCTGCTGAAAGGGCTGGTTAGCATAAAATATCGGCTGTCTTACACCGCAATACGGACAAACTTCGGCCTTGATCGTAATCAATTTACCACACTGCACGCAATACTTTTCGTCTTCTGTTTTCATTTAGATTTAGTTTGGCGACGGAATGGAAACTTTCCTCCCATCATGGATAAAATAATGGAGTTAAATTAGCAAAAAAACTTAAAAAAAAATCTCTTTTTTTATTGCCTATGGAAATTAACATAAACAGTAAAGGCGCATCGTATCTTGAAGCGCCCTTACTATTTATATTTTCGAATTTTAAGAGTTGATCGCTTTCCAGATCATATCTTTCAATGGCAATATATTCTTACCAGTCACCGAAGAAATGAAAATATAAGGAATATCTTCCGGTAGTTCCTGTTCCATCTCCTTCTCCAACTCTTCGTCGAGCATATCAGACTTGGTAATAGCCAACAGTTTTGGTTTATCGGCCAATTCAGGATTATAAGCGGTCAATTCATTTAAAAGAATGGCATACTCTTCACGGATCGTCCGGTCTGTATCAGCAGGGACCATAAATAACAACACTGAGTTCCGCTCAATATGTCGTAAAAAACGATAACCCAAGCCTTTCCCCTCAGAAGCCCCCTCAATAATTCCCGGAATATCAGCCATTACAAAGGAACGATTGTCCCGATAGCTCACCATACCCAAATTAGGTACGAGCGTCGTAAAGGGATAGTTCGCGATTTCTGGCTTTGCAGCAGATACGACCGACAGCAACGTCGATTTACCCGCATTTGGGAATCCTACCAATCCAACGTCTGCAAGAACCTTCAGTTCCAGTATCATCCACTGCTCTTTACCAGGAAGGCCTGGTTGCGAAAACCGTGGTGTCTGTTGCGTAGGCGACTTAAAATGCCAGTTACCCAGACCACCTTTTCCACCCGGCACCAGTATCCTGGTTTCACCTTCCTCTGTAATATCAAATAACACCTCGCCAGTCTCCGCATCCTTTGCTATAGTACCCAGCGGAACCTCCAATATCTCATCGCGACCAGTTGCACCCGTGCGCAGCGAGCTGCCTCCAGATTCACCGTTTGATGCGATAATATGTTTACGATATTTTAAATGAAGTAACGTCCAGAGATTAGTCGTTCCTTTTAGGATAATATGCCCTCCACGACCGCCGTCACCACCATCAGGCCCGCCTGTAGCCGTGTGTTTATCACGGTGCAAATGAGCCGAACCCGCCCCTCCATGTCCAGAACGACAACACACTTTCACATAATCAACAAAATTCGAACCTTGCGCCATTATAATTTATTACAGTCTAAAAAGTATTTACCTTAATTAATAATTATCGATGATATCGGTTAAGCTCTTAAAGATAGTCTCGATCTCGCCTATACCATTCACTTTAGAAAGCTTACCCTGGGCCTCATAATAAGGCAATACATGAATCGTCTTTGTGAAATATTCATCAATACGCTTCACTAATTTATCTGCGTCATCATCCGCACGTCCAGAAATCTCCCTCCGTTTGGCAATACGATCTTTCAATTCATCCTCATTTACATCCAGTGCGATTACGACTGAGATGGAGGTGTTGATACCTTCTAAAAAAGCATCCAAAGCCTCAGCCTGCGCAACAGTGCGAGGAAATCCATCGAAAATAAATCCTTTTGCATCTGGATTTTTCTTTACTTCCTCCTCCAGCATTGCTATTGTAATCGAATCTGGCACTAAATTCCCGTCAGCAATAATCTGGCTCACTTGTTGACCAAGCGGGGTTTGACCTTTAATATGTGCTCTAAAAATATCACCAGTAGAAACGTGCACCAATTGATATTTTTCAATAAGCTTTGCAGATTGGGTTCCCTTACCTGCACCCGGAGGGCCAAATATTACAAGGTTTAGCATAGTTTTATTTAAGAAATTAAAACGAGTTAAAAAATAAAAGCCTAATCACAGATGATGACTAGGCTTTTCAGTCGTGCGCTCCAAGGGAGTCGNNATCCAATTGAGCTAGGAGCGCAATAAACCAATACGTTTAGAACTCTGTCCCATTTGTTTTGGTGATGCAAATATAGTCAGAATTCGTTTTTTTACAAATTTTTTTTCAAAAAGAAGTCTATCGCCTTCCTTTGACAGCTGGTAAACAGCTTCCAAAATAAAAGCCAATCAAATTGACTGGCTTCATTACGTGCACTCCAAGGGAGTCGAACCCCTAACCTTCTGATCCGTAGTCAGACGCTCTATCCAATTGAGCTAGGAATGCCTTTTTTTTATCGTACAGAATCTGTATCGTGCGCTCCAAGGGAGTCGNNATCCAATTGAGCTAGGAGCGCTAGGCAACCAAAATAAAATAGTATTCATTTCCGTTTTGGTGATGCAAATATCGTTATATTTATCAATTTAACAAACATTTTTTCTCTTTTTTCAACTTTACACAACAACATTTCTTTTATCTCGTTGATAATATTATATTTAAAATATCAACTTTTTTTTTCAGACACGGACAAATGCTATTATTCATGAACAAAAGAGAATTAAAGCGCAGTAAAATACGCATTGGAGATATTAGTATCTCCTATTACATCAGACCGAGCATCTTAGCCCCTTCCCCCAAAACCATTATATTTATCCATGGTTTCCCGTTTAATAAAAACACCTGGAAACAACAGCTTCAAGATTTGGATGAAGACTATACGGGTATAGCAATTGATGTTCGAGGACATGGCCTCAGTACCAACGGTCATGGTTTTTTCTCCATTGATGTCTTTGCCAAAGATCTGGTAGAATTTATTCGCAAACTCGACCTCAACCACGTCATCCTGTGCGGCATTTCCATGGGAGGCTACATCGCACTGCGAACCTACGAATTGATCGGGCAACAGCTTAAAGGGCTTATTCTATGCGACACTAATTCCCTTGCTGATGACAACAAAGCCAAGCAAAAAAGATTTGATTCTATACAGGCTTTACTAAAATATGGCAGACGGCCTTTTGCCATTGGTTTTATAGGCAATTTATTTCACGACAAAACAATCCGCGAAAATGCCGAAGCTGTTGAACTGATCAAAAGCTGTATACGCAGAAATGAAGTCGCCAGCATCTGCGCGACACAGCTCGCTCTCGCATCCCGGACAGACACAAGCCATTCACTAAAAACAATTATTATCCCCACATTGGTTATAAAAGGAAAACACGACAAGCTGATGAGTGAGGAACAGACCAATATACTCATCGAAAATATCCCCGATGTCCGCTATGTGGAATTTGAAGAATCTGGTCACTTGCCCAATCTTGAGGAACCCGAAAAATTCAATATCGTATTAAATGATTTTCTGCGAAGCATTCCGCTAGTCTCATCCTAGGACGGCATACAGGGAATACTCGTCAAACAATAAAAAAGCCACATCAGTGGCTTTTATTTCTTTTTTTCATTAAGATTTCGCTCTACAATACTAGAACGAAAAATCGTCTTTGGAACGCGCTCCCGCTTCTTCAGCGTATGCATCGTCAAAGTTAGGCTCATAACGTTTCTCGATTACCTCCTGGTTAGATTTGATGTAGTTCACCACATCCGTCAAACCTTCTGCGAACTTTTCAAAATCTTCTTTGTACAAGAAAATCTTATGCTTAATAAACTGGCCATCCTCAAAGCGCTTCTTGCTTTCTGTGATAGTAATGTAGTAATCGTTCGATCGAGTTGCTTTTACATCAAAAAAATAAGTACGCTTACCTGCTCTCACCTTTTTTGAAAAAACTTCTTCACGTTCTTTGTTTTCAAAATCTCCCATTGGTTGTTATTTAAGTTTAAAGTAATCTTAATCTTTGATAAATATATAATAATTCATTTTAATCCACCAAATAATATTAAAAAAAAACACAATAACGCGTAAAAATGGCAGTCTACTCCTTTTTATAATAGGGAGAAAAATTGAACAACGAGATTTTTTACCGACGAAATCATTACATTTACCGAAAATATAAGTTGTATTACCTAAAGCAAATGTGTAGAATATATTGGTGACGCTATCTTTGAGTCATAAATAGTAAAAACATTATGGAAAAAGAACCCATCATACCAAACAGCAATAATAGCCGCAATATTGTAGGAGCGATTGTGATTATCGTAGGTATATTCTTATTACTGAATAATCTAAATCTAGGAAGCTGGTTTCCAGATTGGTTATTTGGTTGGCAAACGATATTAATTATTATTGGATTAGTCATTGGAATAAATTCCCAATTTCAGAAAAAATCGGCGATTATTCTATTGATCATCGGTGGAGCAAGCCTCATCTCAAGAATGATGCGTACCGACTTTGGTTCGGTAACCGTTCCTATCATTATCATTTCTCTTGGGATTTACTTTATTATGAGTAAAAGGAAACCTCCGATGGTTCCACCCACTTACACCAATCCGCCTCAAGGATCTTACGACTGGGACAAGCGAGTAACTGTGCCGACCGAAGGGAATACAGACGTTAGCCTTACTGACCAGGAATCAAGACCATTTAATGAACAATACGATCCAAGCCAACAAGCCTCGCCTAATCAGCAGGCTTTTGGCGACAAAGGAAAAGATCCTTTTCAACAGTCGTTTGAGGATAACCTCAATCTGAATACAATCTTTGCGGGACAAAAGAAAGTAATTTACTCTAAAAATTTTAGAGGAGGTAATTTGACCAATGTATTTGGAAGTATAGAACTGGATTTAACAAAAGCTGACATCCAACAGCCGATTGTGATCGATACGTTTCAATTGTTTGGTAGCGCACGCATTATAATCCCTCCGCATTGGACGGTGTTCAGTAACGTGGCTTCCATCTTAGGATCTGTCGATGACCGCCGATTCCAAACGATCTATAATCCCGATACGGATAAAAAAATCTATATTACAGGCACCTGTATTCTAGGTAATTTAACCATAAAAAATGCTTAATAAATGAAAAACAAGCTGTTCCTCAGTGTTAAAAGTCGTTTAATTGGCATTATATGTATATCCGTATTTATCGGATATCTCGCGTTACAATACTTATTGATGCTTCGTTCTGGCTTTGACCAACAACTCGCATTCAAAGATTCCTTTATCAATAGTGTAGTCATGATGTTCTGCTGTTATGGCATGTCATCTGCACTAAACTTCTATACCCCACAACCAAGGGAAATATGGAAAGTATTGATTATCGGCTTAATCATGGGCGGAATAAGCATCGGATTAAGCCGATTCTTAATGAGTTATTTTATTCAATCTAACTTCACCCCTCTTCTGGATTTAACTTTACCGTATCGCGGCATTGTTAATTTCCTCATTTTAACATCGGTTGCCATTATAAACATCGTTTGGAATATTCAAGAAGACAATATCAATAATATCAAACGAAAACAAGAGTCCGAAAATCTGCTTCGGGAAGCCGAATTATACAATCTCAGGCAACAATTGCAACCACACTTTCTATTTAATAGCCTCAATTCCATTATAGCGCTTATTGGTGCAAATCCCGACGAAGCCCGTAATATGACATTCCAGCTCTCGGATTTTCTGAGAGGGACGTTAAGGAAGGAAAATAACCAAATCATCACACTCGAAGAAGAACTTGACCATCTACAGCTTTATCTCGATATCGAGAAAGTACGTTTTGGTCACAGACTAAATACATCCATTTCTTCGTCAGAAGAAATTTTTAACAACAGACTACCCGCAATGATCATCCAACCCCTTGTAGAGAACGCTATTAAGCATGGACTCTACAACGTGAGGGATCAGGTCGAAATAAAAATAAAATGCCAGTCAAATGAAGGTCAATTATGGATTCAAATCACCAATCCTTTCGACACTGAAGAACAATCAAAACCAAAAAAAGGCACCGGGTTTGGACTCTCGAGCATTCAACGTCGATTGTATCTGCTCTATGGAAGAAATGACCTGCTGGAAACGCAAATACTAGACAATATATTTATCAGTACCCTAAAAATACCTCAATATGATTAAAGTCGTTATTATCGATGATGAACCCTTGGCACGCTCCATTATTGCCGGTTATTTAAAAAACGAGACCGATGTAACTGTCGTTGCCGAATGTGGAGATGGTTTTGAAGGCGTTAAGGCTATTCATACCCATGAACCTGACTTAATTTTTCTGGATGTTCAGATGCCCAAATTAACAGGTTTCGAAATGCTTGAACTCATAGACAGTCCGCCAGCCGTTATCTTTACAACCGCTTTTGATGAATACGCTTTAAAAGCTTTTGAAAAAAATGCATTAGATTACCTGTTAAAACCAGTATCACCTGCGCGTTTCAAAAAAGCATTAGCAAAATTTAGGGCAAACTTCTCGGCTCCAGAAAAAAAAGTACAGCCCAATTATGAGGTACTTACAGCCCAAGACGAAACAAAAATTGACCGTATTGTTGTCAAAACAGGTACACAGATCAAGATTATTCCAATTGATACAGTCAAATATCTCGAATCTTACGATGACTATGTTAAAATTCATACTAAAGACGGTATGTACCTTAAAAATAAAACCATGGCATTTTTTGAAAAAGCGTTGGATTCAAATCAATTTGTGCGTATCCATCGTTCTTTTATCATTAAAGTCGATCAATTAGCCAAACTAGAACCTTATGAAAAGGATTCTTACATTGCAGCACTAGTATCAGGCGAAAAGCTCAACATCAGCAAATCAGGCTATGCGCGATTAAAACAATTGATTGGAATTTAAACATTCCGTAGATTTGTGCCCATCAATAGTTATGAAAAATTTTATTACACTCATATTGCTGGGCATCTCATCGTACTCTTTCGCCCAAACAAGTTCCGAAGAACAGATCAACAGAGGAGTATATAATAAGCTGGAGTTTTTTATCAATTCGCAGATGACTGACTCAGCCTATAATTTGGCTAGCGATTCATTCAAACAACAATTTAATCTTTCTCGATTCACGCAGGTACTCGAAAATCTATACCCATTAGGAAGAGTAAAAAGCTCAACACGAAAAGGATTTGAAAAAGGGATCGCAACTTATCAGATGGATTTCGATAGCAAATCTTACGATGTCCTGTTCGCAACAGATCCGACCCTAAAATTCCATACGCTAAAGTTTACTCCTTCGACTACAACACCACAAGTCGAAGAAACGATCATGGTGCCTGCCACACAAAAATCGGTAGATAACGACGACCTGTTTATTGATTCTGTTGCGCACGCTTACCTCAAACAACAAAATACACAATCCCTTGCCATTGGTATTATAAAGAATGGACAAACCAAAACTTATTTTTATGGCGAGACGGCCAAAGGAAACCAGACTCCGCCCACAAAAACGTCTATTTATGAAATTGGCTCGTTGAGTAAAGTTTTTACCGCTATCCTTTTGTCAAATCTTGTCGAAGAAGGAACAGTCACTTTAGATCAACCTATAGCCCTATTCCTTCCTGACTCACTCAAAAAAAATGAAGAGCTTTCAAAAATAACATTTCAAATGTTGGCTAATCATACCTCCGGCTTACCGAGGCTTCCAGATAATTTTGACAAAGTAAACGGTTTCAACGAGAACGATCCTTACAAAACGTATGACAAAAAAGCACTTTACAACTATCTTTCAGGATTTAAAAACAAGAAAAATCCGGGCGAAGAGTATGAGTACAGCAATCTAGGTTATGCTGTTCTCGGGGATATCATATGCAGTCTTTATAAAAAAAGTTACGATCAGCTTGTAAGGGATATCATTTGTAAACCACTTGAAATGAACAATACTTTTCAAGTATTAGAACCTAAAAGGAAAGATACTTTTAAAGTATACAACAAAGAGGGTCACGAAGCATTACCTTGGTCATTTGACGTATTTGCCCCAGCTGGTGCACTAAAATCCACGCTCGAGGATCTACTGAAATTTGCGAACGCGCAATTCAAGATGCCGCAGACTCCACTCGAAAATGCCATGGCAAATACCAGATTATTTACATTTTTTCTACCACCCGACACAGACCTCGGCCTGGCATGGCATATGAATTTGATTGACAACCTTACGGTCTTCTGGCACAACGGCGCAACGGCCGGAAGTAGCTCGTATCTCGCCTTATCCCCAGATAAAAAAAGTGGAGTGGTCATGCTGTCAAATTCAGCTATCTCTACCGATGATCAGGGTAAAACTATTTTAAATTATCTCCTCCATCAGAATTAAAGATTAAAACATCACGAATAATAAGCCATATTGAAACAACAATATGGCTTTTTTTGTTGTCCTAGTGACGATAAGTTTTTATGAGAATAAAAAAACATTTACATACATGAAGATATTCATCACAAAAAAAATTCCACAAAAAGGCATAGATCTATTACAATCTGCAGGCCACGAGATTACAATTCACGAATCGGCCAGCCCACTTTCCGAAAACGAGCTTATCGAAGCCAGCCAACAATGCGACTACGTCCTTAACGGTGGGATGCAAAAGTTTGATGCCGATTTTTTTGAAAACTGCCCCAACCTTAAAGCCCTATCACTCATGAGCGTCGGCTATGATAATGTGGACATTGCAGCCGCAACACATCATCGGGTCCCTGTGAGCAACACCCCGGGTATACTTTCTGGGGCAACCGCAGACGTCGCCTTTCTTTTAATGCTAGCGGTATCGAGAAAAGCCTTTTTCAACCATAAAAGAATATTGCAGGGTAAATGGGAAGGGTTCGATCCTACTGAAAACCTAGGGATCGAACTCAACAATAAAACTCTGGGCATCTATGGACTGGGGCGGATTGGCTTTGAACTGGCCAGAAAAGCCAGAGCAGCATATAACATGGAAATTATCTACTATAATCGGAGCAGAAATGAGGAAGCAGAGCGAGTTTTGGGTGCCAAATATGTAAATTTCGATGAATTGCTAATGCGTAGCGATGTACTTTCCATACACGCTGCTTTGACAGCGGAGACTAAAAGGCGGTTTGACAAAAATGCATTTGCACGCATGAAAAACTCCGCCATATTAGTGAATACTGCAAGAGGTGGATTGGTCAATGAATTCGACCTGACAGCAGCACTGCAGGCTGGCGAATTATGGGGTGCAGGACTTGACGTGACAGACCCTGAACCGATGAGGCCAGATAATCCGCTCTTAGCACTGGAAAATGTATGCATTCTTCCTCATATCGGGTCTGCCACCGTAGAAACCAGGGATAATATGGCCTTAATGGCTGCCAACAATTTATTGGCAGCAATCAGAGGTGAAAAAATGCCACAAGTCATCAATAAAGAAGTATACCAATAATAATTATACGAATGAAAAGAAGATTTTATCAGCTGTTGAACAGCTTAAATAAGGCCATCTTACCTCGATACAGTCAGATGGATCCTCTAAAATTAAAAAAGTACCAGCAGGCGATTATTGCCTACAGGTACTTTGTTCTCCTCAATGCCTTGGGAAATGATCAGGATTGAATTTTCGGAAGGGCTTCGTTAATTAAATTGGAAGTCCTATAAATTTCCTTTCTCTTCAACTCCAGCATATTCTCCTGCGTGGAATTTCGGGCATTTCGCTAATCAGCTCTTCTCGTTCAGGCACAAATAGTCAATATCGTGACACTATCGCCCGAACCAGAATAAAACAGGTGGCCTGCGACTTTTACATACGTTTCCAGTTGAGAGGAGCACGCTCAAGGTGATTTCCCCCTCCGCTTTTATATTTCTACCGTACGAAGAGTATTGATCGCATGCTCAAACATCCATAGGAGCATTCTGCCCGCAAAATTACTCAAGCGTCCCTAAGACATCATATCCACATCCTATTCAAAAACAGAAAACTTAGCGATAAACAATGTGCTCCAAATCCCAATCTGGTTTGCGTCATGAGCAGTAACATGTGTCAATACCGAATAAAAGCTAAGAACACGATTTTGCCAATAGGATCTTCTTGTAATCAAAGTGACAAAATCATTGAAAAACACCACAGAATAAAAAATAAACACCACTTTAGAAAGAATATTTAACTTAATTTTGTCATATGATTAGAAAAAACACCATACCTATTCTTGATAGTTGTAGTATTGACCTGAACAATAACACAACGCTTCATATTGATGATCTTAAAGCATATATCATCAAACATCAGGATATGGTGTTTCCACACAAACATAATTTTTTTCATTTTGTTCTTTTCACGCAAGGTTCGGGCGAGCATATCATTGATTTTAATCAGTATAAGATTGAGCCTTATCAGATTTATTTTATGGTTCCTGGTCAGGTCCATACCTGGAATTTTGTGGGAGATGAAGCCGGTTATGTTGTCAATTTCTCTATCGACTATTTTCAATCCTTTCTTTTACGTACGGATTACCTCGAACGCTTCAGTTTTTTACAGGGCAAAATTGAACATCTGATATTCGTTTTGGCTGAACAATATCGAAATCAAGCAACAGCTATTCTGGATCAAATCATATTTGCGAAAACCGAGCGGCTATCGGAAGATTATATCCGTACACTTTTGTTGCAGTTTATATTATTTATATCAATTGGTACAGAGAAGGAGCACCTCGAAAAAGGCAACCCTTACAATCATAAAATATTCAATAGCTTTCAGCAATTAGTTGAGCAGCAGTTTAAAGCCACAAAGCTGCCCAGCATTTATGCAGATCAGCTATTTATCACACCGAATCATCTCAATGCGATCTGTAAATCCTACATTGGTCAATCTGCTGGAGAAATTATACGGAACCGTATTGTTCTTGAAGCGAAACGACTTCTGGTCAATAGGAATTTAAATATTACCGAAATTGCAGATGAACTGCAATTTAAGGACAACTCTTATTTCACTAAATTTTTCAAAAAATCTGCTGGACTCACACCTGAAGAGTTCAGAAAACAACTATAACTATGGAAGAAGTTAAATACGAATTATCTGAATTTAAAGCTGCATGGCGAGCAAAATGTCCAAGATGCAGAATCGGCCATGTGTATCAAGGACCTGCCTACGGTATGAAAGTCCAAAAAATGAACAGCCACTGTGAATACTGCGGCCTGCGCTATGAGCGTGAACCAGGATATTTCTATGGTGCGATGTACGTAACCTATGCTTTTGCAATCGCTGAAATGGTTACCGCCTGTATGGCAACTTATATTTTAACCGGCAACGATTCTTCATTCATACTCTATGCCACAGTCGCTATTATGAGCGTTGTGTTAATGTCTCCATTCAACTACCGCTATTCCCGTATCATACTGATGTATTGGTTAACTCCAGGCTTAAGGTATGACCCAAATGTCAAAAAAAAGGAAGTTGACGTTAAGGCTTCAGCATAACTTTCATTATTCATATCTTTATCCGAATGAAGGATATGATATATTTAGACAATAATGCCACGACGCGTATTTTGGATGAAGTATGGAACGAAATGACACCTTACTTCCTCCAAAACTATGCAAATGCATCAAGTGTCTATCACCAAATGGGCCGTGAGTGTAATGCAGCGGTACAGCAAGCCCGCAACAATATTGCAGCTGCGCTTAACTGTGCTCCAAAAGAAATATTCTTCAATTCTGGCGCGACGGAGAGTATCAATACCGTCATTAAAGGTATATTCGAAAAATATCAATCGAAAGGAAAGCACATTATCACCGTCGCAACAGAACACAAAGCCGTATTAAGTTGCTGTGAGCAATTGGCTAAAAAAGGAGCAAAAGTTACCTATCTTCCAGTAGACGCCCAGGGCATGATTGCCCCGCATGATCTAAGAAGTGCGATAACCGAGCAAACAATATTGGTCTGTATTATGGCGGCCAATAACGAAACAGGTGTATTGTCTGCGATCACGGATATTGCCGAAATCTGCACCGAAAAAGATGTTTTGTTTTTTTGTGATGCGACACAGGCCATCGGAAAAGTCAATATCGATTTACAGCAGTTGAATATTGATATACTCTGCTTAAGTGCCCACAAAGTTCATGGGCCAAAAGGAGTCGGCGCACTCTACATCCGGAGAAAGTCGAGACCGATTCAGATTAGCCCGCTTATTATAGGTGGAGGCCAAGAAAATGAATTTAGGGGCGGTACATACAACGTTCCTGCAATCGTAGGATTTGGAAAGGCTATCTCCTTCATTCATCCAGCACTATATAGCACAGTTGAAAGAAACCGTGACCTCTTGGAAGATTTGCTAAACGATATCCCCGAAATTATCATTCACGGGAAAAATGTACCGCGTCTACCAAATACCAGTTACATCAGCTTCAGACATATCCTAGCCAGTGAAATAATGACTGCCTGCCCCAAACTTGCACTTTCCTCTGGCTCGGCTTGTGTGACCGGATCCAGGGAACCTTCGCATGTGCTAATGGCCATGGGACAATCCAAAGAAAACGCATTATCTGCTATTCGATTTAGCTTAAGCCTATTGACCACCAAAGAGGAGATTATCCAGTGCGCAGAAATGATCAAAAAAGCTGTCAAAAAAATACGCGATCAATCGCCTATATGGCAAATGTTCAAAGATAGTCTGATCAATTAATTTATGACATTCTAAAAACTTTATTACAGCAGAAATATAGCAAGATTGTACGTATCTTTGCGGTATACAAAGGATAATACTATGATTACAGTTACTGACAAGGCAAAAACTCGTATCGAGGAAATCATGAAGGATGAGCAATATGACAGCAATTACTTTGTGCGCGTTGCTGTAGAAAGCGGAGGCTGCTCAGGTTTAAGCTATAAGCTTAACTTCGACAACGAAGAAAAAAAAGGTGATCAATTTTTTGAAGATAAAGGAATAAGAGTCTGTTTGGATATTAAATCATTTTTGTATTTGGCTGGTACAGAGCTTGATTATTCTGACGGTTTGGAGGGAAAGGGATTTGAATTTCACAATCCCAATGCAAGTCGCACATGTGCTTGTGGCGAAAGCTTTTCCGTATAGCCAATACCTATAATGCAGTCTATACAAAAGAGCCTTGAAGATACTTCAAGGCTCTTTTGGTAACTAACCCAACACTTTTAGCTGTTCAAAAGATTATTAGTTTTATAATTAAATATTAGCCTGTCTCCATTTTGTTAGAATTTTTTTATTTTTTCAAGTTTTTAATAGATAAATATTAAAAATCACAATCAAACACATTAACCAATGATATTTTCATACTTTTGTAGGAAATAACTGAATAAAAAAATAAAAAACTGTGCGTAGCAGTCCGCGCATGGTATTTCATTTAACACATATGGAGGGAAGAAAACTTTTAAATACCGAAGTTGCTATCAGCTTCGTTAAAGATACATTTGTCCAACAATTAAAAAAAGCCTTAAATTTAATTCCAATCTCTTCACCACTGGTGGTTTTGGACGGGACCGGGTTAAATGATGACCTGAATGGAATTGAGCGTCCGGTATCATTTCCAATAAAATCATTGAATGAAAAAAGAGCTGTCGTCGTACATTCCCTTGCAAAATGGAAAAGAGTACGTTTAAAAGAGCTCGAGATGTTATCTGGCGAAGGCATCGTTACAGATATGAAAGCACTGCGTCCTGATGAAGATTACACCCCTATTCATTCCATCTATGTAGACCAATGGGATTGGGAAAAAGTAATTGATAAAAATCAACGCAATTTGGCTTCATTAAAAGAAACAGTACTAAAAATTTATGAAGCTTTGCGATTTACCGAATTACAGGTTGAAAGCAAGTATCCAACTATAAAAGCGATTCTTCCAAAAACCATTACATTCATTTCATCTGAAGACTTGTTGCAAAAATACCCCAACCTAACTGCTAAAGAACGTGAAAATGCAATTACAAAAGAACACGGTGCCGTATTCTTACATGGCATTGGAGGCGCCCTCAGCAATGGCGTAGCTCACGATGGTCGCGCAGCGGACTACGATGATTGGAGTACAGCTAATGAAGCCGGTCACAAAGGATTGAATGGAGACATTCTTGTATGGAACCCAATTTTAAATTCAGCTTTTGAACTTTCATCCATGGGAATCCGCGTTGATAAAGTGGCGCTAGCACATCAAATGGAAATCAGAAACTGCACAGAAAAATCAAAACTGACTTTTCACAGCATGCTGCTGAATGACGAATTGCCTGAATCCATGGGCGGAGGTATCGGACAATCGCGCGTCTGTATGTTTATGCTCAAGAAACAGCATATAGGCGAAGTTCAAGTCAGTATATGGGAAGAGGACAAAAAAGAGTCTTTAAGAAGAGAAGGTATTGATATTTTATAAATCGATACCTATTAGGAATCAATATAATCCTATCTCCAACCTTATTCTAGTTATACTATAAATAAGCACCCGGTAACTATCTTTTGTAGACCGTTAACCTGGTGCTTACTGTATCGATCAACTTGTGTTTGAATATTCATTGCTGTTTGTTCTCTGCAGAATAGTAGTATTTCGTATTTTTGTCGAATGCAGTTAAAAGCTATTTTAGACAAATTAGATATTTCATCCTTAAATGAAATGCAAGAAAGGGTGTTGGAATCGTATCAGAAGGATCGCGATTTTCTCCTACTTTCGCCAACCGGATCTGGCAAAACTTTAGCCTTTTCATTACTCATCTTGCAACAATTGAAGGCGGAGGCTCGAAAAGTTCAAGTATTAATAGTAGTGCCTACACGCGAGCTTGCTTTACAGATTGAACAAGTGCTACGCAAGGTCGCTACAGGCCACAAAATCACTTGCGCATATGGTGGACATCACACACGCATCGAAAAAAATGCTTTCAAGGATGCCCCTGCAATTATCATTGGAACACCAGGACGTATAAAACAGCATATTGAAGAGCAAAATTTTGATCCCTCCAACATCCATACTCTTGTGCTGGACGAGTTTGACAAATCATTGGAACTCGGATTTCAGCATCAAATGGATTTTATTATTCAACACATCCCCACGATCAAATCAAGAATATTAACTTCCGCAACGATGATGGAAACGCTCCCACCGTTCACGCAAATAAAACAGCCCATCCTTGTTGACTTTCTTCACAACTCAAAACATACCCCGCAGATTACAATTAGAAAAGTAGTTACTCCAGTTCAAAAGAAATTAGAGGCACTACTTAAACTCATCTGCAAGATTGGCACAAAAAAAATGATTGTCTTCTGTAATCACCGCGATGCAGTAGATCACATTAGTGAACTTCTCGACAACCGCAATATTATCCACGATACCTTTCATGGGGGACTTGAACAACAGGATCGCGAGCTGGCACTTCTAAAATTCCGAAACCATTCTAATCATGTACTGATCACAACAGACCTTGCTGCAAGGGGATTGGATATTCCAGAAGTTGATGCCATTATACATTACCAGTTGCCACACAAAGAAGACGATTTTACTCACCGTAATGGACGCACAGCCCGTATGCAAGCTAAGGGTGATGTCTATGTAATCCTCAAACCGGAAGAAATATACCCTTACATTCCAACAGAAATACCTGAGGAAGAATTCCCGGAATTCTATAATCTCCCTGAAAACTCACCATTTACGACACTCTATATTAGTGCCGGGCGAAAGGATAAGATCAACAAGATCGATATTGTCGGATTTTTGCTCAATTTGGAAGGAGTTGAGAAGGATGACATTGGTATCATAGAAGTAAAAGACAAATCAGCATACGTTGCTGTCCGAAGAAAATTTGCTTCCATTATTATCAATAAAGCGAATGGGCAAAAAATTAAGGGACGTAAAGTGAAAATTGGACGCACCTAATTACCCCAAGATAAATCCATTAGAGATGCAAGTATAAATCAAATTTTATGCTTGCATTTCTTTTTTCAGGATATGATGCCTTCTCCCCCCGTATTAATTCCATCCTTATTTAGCTTATATTCTCTCTTTCAAGAGATAAATTCTTGATCAATCATTGCGCGTGCCGTTGCCATGGAACAATGATCCATCATTTATGATACGGGAAGCGCCTTTTAAAAGTCGAGATTCGACACGTGTGACTAATGAACTAGCACTCGACATAGCGATAGCAATTTAGCTTTAAAACAAGCGCGTTCCCAAGAAATTAAGACTTTTCTTGGCGATTAAATTAACCTTTAAACAACACCACCTTGACCATTATCAAGGGAATAACAGGGGGTTAACAGGGGGTTAACAGGGGGTCATCAGGGGTATACCGGTGCTACCCCCTTGTTAAATCGGTGTTAAATTAGTGTAATGCCCTTTTTAATGATGAATTTGGTGCACACTTGGTTATAATAATTACTGGCAAGGGCAATATAATGGATAAACAATGCGAGTTATCCATATAACTATTCATACGAATTTGATGACAGAAAAATTCGGTGATAAGATGAAGGTAGGGTTAGTTTAGGCTACAAATACAATCGTCAGATAAGCAGTATACATCAATGTAAATAGCTCGTCTGGCGATTGAATCCGAAAATCTTTAGGGTAGTAATTTTAAGCATTATTCCGCCCAGGTCAAACACCTCACGATTAATCCAATGCTTTTAAGTAGCGAAGATACAATTGTACAGCCTCTCGCTTTTTATCTGTTAAATGGAAATCGAGATGCTGTGTTAAATATTTTGTGTAATCAAAGCCTTCAAACTCGGGTAGACCGGCAATAACATCAGTTGCATGTTCCACACCATACGCTAAAGCCTCATTAAATTGTTCCACAAAAGATACTGGAAGCACTTTGTTGCTTACCCATAAAGCGAAAGCGAAGGGCAGTCCTGTAAAATTAAACCACTCTTTTCCCAAATCATAGACATAGGGAACTGCGTTCTTTTTACCGAAGGTGCGATCTCCAATTAATACATAAGCATCTGGCTCGGTAGATTCGTCAGTGATCAATTCTACTTCTTTTTTCCAATAGTTCTTAATCAATACACGGGCTAATCCGTTTGAAGTGCGCGATTGTCTATCCAAGCGTAAGGTTTCCACCTCTTCAATAGGTTTATTAGCAAAAATAAATACGGAATCGACGGCACCTTCTGTACCTATACAAAAATCCGTATTGATATAATATTCAGGAAGACTTAACAAAGCAGCTGTCGGGATAATACCGATATCAGCTTCGTCATCAATTACTTTCTGTGCACATGCACTTGGGTAATCGACACTCAAGTCAATCTGTTCCATTATTTTTGATTGACGTATACCATTCAGAAATGGATACGTATTTGTATACGATACGGCAGAAACTCTAATTTTATTCATCTATCAATGCTTCTAAGTGTGCAATATTGTAATGGTCTACAATCTCAAATTGACCATTATCATACAGCAATTTATATAAAGCAGTATTGGTGTGCGGAAAATCATCCATATAGCGGGCCTCTACGCCCGTCATGAGGCAAAGCATAATCCTTAATGCACGTCCGTGCATACATACGAGAATATTCTTTTCGTCTGTCTGAGCTAGCATATGATCCAAGGCGACCTGCTGACGGGCCATCAGCTCATTGGGAGACTCTCCGTTTTCAATACTTACATCCAATTCTCCATTGCGCCATGCTGCTACTAATTTTTCAAAACCAGCTAACAACTCCGGTGTTTGCTCTTTTCCCTCATAAACTCCCCAGCTTATTTCATCCAATCCAACGAGCTGTTCCCAAGGTAAGTTCAAATCAAGAAATCCCTGCACAGTTTGATGCGTACGCAATAAGGTTGAGGTATATATTTTATCAAAAGGCACGGTATTGTAACGATCAAAGAAAGCCTGAGCTTGTGCTATCCCCATCTTGTTCAGCGGCGAATTAACTCCTCTCCCCTGTACAATGCCTTTTAAATTTAGATCAGTCTGTCCGTGCCGTATAAAATAAAATGTCTTTTTCAAAGTATGAGTCTAGTTATGAATTAACAACGGGTAATGCGTAATAGCTTTTCTTTTGATTACCTTGATCAAATACAAAATCTTTATAATCTGTAACCACGTTATACAGCGTATCTCTTTCAATAGGATGACGGCCAACATTTTTTATGAGTTCAACAACTTCTTGTGTGGTCATTCCCGGCTTTTGCTCCTCCGCTCCTGCCATGCTGTATATCTTTGTTGTATCGTCCAATGTTCCATCGATATCATCTACGCCAAACGCCAAGGATAACTGCGCTGTATCTCTTGAGATCATTGCCCAATAGGCCTTAATATGATCAAAATTATCCATGTATATCCGAGCAACGGCATAATTTCTCAAGTCCTCTATCACGGATACTTCTGGAATATGGGACATTTGGTTCCCTTTATTTCTAAATTTCAAAGGAATAAATGTCTGAAAGCCCCCCGTCTTATCCTGCAATTGTCTTAAGCGATCCATGTGATCTACGCGGTGCCAAAACTGTTCTATATGACCATAAAGCATGGTTGCATTGGTGTGCATACCTAGCTTGTGTGCCTGCTCGTGAATATCTAACCATTGTTCAGCCGTACATTTATCATGCGCGATCTGTTCTCTGATTTCTGGATGAAAAATCTCTGCACCTCCCCCCGGCATAGAATCCAACCCACAAGATTGCAAATACTTGAGGCCATCGTAATGGCTCAGTTTTGCCTTCTTAAAAATATAGTAATATTCAACAGGTGTAAGTCCTTTGATATGCAGTTCAGGACGATGCTCCTTACATCTACGGAAAAAATCGGCGTAAAACTCGAGGTTTTGTTTAGGAACGACACCTCCCGTGATATGAACTTCCGTCACAGGCTCATTGTCATACTTTTTGACAATATCCATCATACCGTCAACCTCCATCTCCCAGCCTTCTGCCCGCTCCTTTATGAGCCTGGAATACGAACAGAACTTACAGTCATAGACACAGACATTGGTCGGCTCGATGTGAAAATTACGATTGAAAAAAGTACGGTCACCATGACGTTTCTCACGGATATAATTCGCAAGTACACCAAGATAGCCCAATTCACCTTTTTCATACAAAAGAACTCCTTCATCAAACATGATACGTTCCTCTCGCAAAACTTTCTCCGCTATATTTCTCAATTCGACTGCTAAGTTTTTGTCGTTAATCAAGAAATTCAATTTATCTATTGCGTTCATTAAATGTATCTCCTATCTTAAATCAAATGTACCGAAAAGGCTACAAAAGTTATAATAAAAAAATGTGACAACAACTAATTTGACAAAGCGCTTAAAAAGTGGCCTAATCCGTAAATTGTTGCATTTCGATTAATTTCCGATACAATCCTTCGCGCTGTATCAGCTCACTATGGCTGCCCATCTCTACAATCTTCCCCGCTTCAATAACCACAATTTTGTCTGCATTCTGAATGGTACTTAAGCGATGCGCAATGACAACTGTTGTTCTATTATCCATTAATTTATAAAGAGAGTCCTGTACCAATTTCTCAGATTCAGTGTCTAAAGCGGAAGTCGCTTCATCGAGTAGCATGATTGGCGGATTTTTTAAGACGGCTCGCGCAATACATATGCGCTGACGTTGACCACCTGATAATTTGCCGCCCCTATCGCCGATGTTGGTCTGGTAACCATGCTCCGTTTTTAAAATAAATTCATGCGCATTCGCAATCCGTGCAGCAGCTTCTACTTCCTCCTGACTCGCAGAAACATTGGCAAAAGCAATGTTGTTAAAGATCGTATCATTAAATAAAATAGATTCCTGATTGACTACACCGATCATATCCCGTAAAGAATCCTGATTTAACGCCCTTAAATCTGTACCATCAAAGAGAATCTGCCCATCCGTAACGTCCATAAATCGCGGAATTAAATCGACTAAAGTCGATTTACCACCTCCTGAAGGACCTACCAATGCAACGATTTTCCCTTTCTCTATCGTTAAATCAATATGCTGTAAGATTTCTTTGTCTTGGCTATACGAAAAACTCACCTGATTAAATACGATACTTTTCTCAAAGCTTTTAACAAGTTTGGCATCTTTGGAATCTTTGACTTCAGTCTTTTCATCAATAAGTTCCAAAACCCGTTCACCCGCGGCAAGACCATTGTGGATACCACTAAAAGAATCTGTTAAAGCTTTTGCAGGACGCATGACCTGTGAAAAAATAGCGATGTAGGCAATAAACTCCGGTGCGGTCAAGCTTTTGTCGCCTGAAAGGACCAAATGACCTCCATACAGAAGAATAATTGCCACCATAATAACGCCAAGCAATTCAGAAACGGGTGAACTTAACTGTTGCCGTTTAGCCATAGCGCGTCCGATATTCGCATAATGTTCGTTCTCATTATGAAACCTGTTCTTAATAAACGATACCGCATTAAAAGCTTTAATTATTTTGATGCCAGACAACGCTTCATCCAAATAGGATATCATATTTCCATAAGATTCCTGAGCAGCATGGGCCTGAGTTTTGAGATTTTTAACAATCCTAGCGATAAAAAACCCAGAGATGGGAATAACCAAGAGCGAAAAGAATGTCAATTGTGCTGAAATGTTAAACAGCATGACAATATAGGCTATTAGCTGCAAAGGCTCTTTAAAAACAACTTGTAAAGTGCCTGTAACAGAATATTGCACCACCTGTACATCTGAAGCAACCTTAGACACAATATCCCCTTTTCGCTGCCCCGTAAAATAGCCAACATGCAGATCCATCACGTTATCAAAAACCGCTCTGCGCAATTTGAGTAAAGTATGAATGCGAAAGTTTTCCATGATACGTTGGCAGAAATAACGAAACAGATTGCTGATAAAAACTGAAATTACAATAACAATACACACGTATTTCAACGCACCATAGGCTCCAAGCTGGTTATTGGCAACACTTGCATAGTAATTAAACCACGCGAGAATGTCGGTATAAGTCTCGGGTTTTACCGCTTCGACGGTCGTATTACCAGCGTTAAAAAGTGTATGGAGTAATGGAGCAAGCAATGCTAAATTTAATGTACTAAAAATAACCGTGATCAGCGTGAAAATTACATATGGGATTGCAAATTTCTCAATGGGTTTAGCAAACGATAAGAGCCTAAAATATGTTTTCATTTAATTTCAACTTAGACAAACTACTCTTCAACAAAAAAGTAACTCGTCGATCTCTCCTCTTCCTTTCAGATTTTTATGGAGGAAATTGAACAAAAATAACAAATTAATCAAGAAAAGCACCTATCGTGTTAAGTGACTATAAAATTGTTGCATCCAAAGAACAAAAGCGTTCAACCTGCTCTGCTTGAAAAATCGATAAAAAAATCTCATTTTAATGGATAATTCCCTAATTTAGCCTTATTCAAACACCATATTTAGTAAAATAAAATGCAAATAGACGTTGCCAAAAGATTGCAGCACACCGAAGAATATTATTTCTCCAAAAAATTAAGGGAAATAGATGATTTAAATAAACAGGGTATGCGCGTGATCAACCTAGGAATCGGAAGTCCAGATTTGCCCCCGCATCGGGAGGTAATCGAGACATTAAGTACGAATGCCCAACTCCCAAATGCGCATGGCTATCAAAATTATAAAGGTGCTCCTGCCCTACGACAAGCCGTTGCGGATTGGTATCAACGTTATTATCATGCAACTTTTAATCCAAACACAGAGATACTCCCCTTAATTGGATCAAAAGAAGGGATTGTGCACATCTGCATGACTTATCTTCAAGAAGGAGATAAAGCGCTTATCCCCAATCCTGGATACCCCGCTTACGCTGCAGCCGTACGGCTGAGCGGTGCCGAAGCGATTACCTATAACCTAACGCAAGAGAAGAATTGGCTTATTGATTTGGATGAGCTCAAAAAACAGGACTTGTCAAAGGTTAAATTGATGTGGATAAACTATCCCCACATGCCAACCGGTGCCTCTGCGCCTGATGCATTTTATCAGGAACTGATTCAATTTGCCAAAATGCACAACATCCTGATTTGCCACGACAATCCATACAGCTTTATTTTAACGGATACGCCAAGAAGCATTATGAGCATGCCTGGTGCGAAAGACGTGGCCATTGAATTGAATTCCCTGAGCAAATCTTCCAATATGGCCGGATGGCGAATTGGTGTACTTGTCGGTGCCGAAGAACGTATAAATCAAGTGCTGCGTTTCAAAAGCAACATGGACTCCGGTATGTTTTTACCTGTTCAGCTGGCGGCTGCAAAAGCCTTACAACTTGATGCATCCTGGTATGCCGATCTAAACAAAATTTACGCCGAAAGACGTCAACAGGTTTATGAAATTATGGATTTACTTGACTGCTCCTATCAAAAAGACCAGGTAGGCCTGTTTGTCTGGGCACGTATCCCCGAAAAATATAAAGATGGGTATGCGCTCAGCGACGCTGTTTTGGAGAAATCACGCGTATTCATCACACCTGGGGGAATTTTCGGAGATAAAGGCGATCAATACATCCGCATCAGTCTCTGCGCTACAGTAGCGGTACTCAAAGAATCAATACAGCGCATTCAAGATAATTTCTAACCCCTTTAATGTCTGGAAGCCTTAAAAAAGCGTAGAATTTTAATTAGTATAATTGATCAACACACAACCAAGGTATAAGTGTTCATGTATAACCCTTGAACACTTATAGGCTTAATATAATTGTTTACATATGAACATTGCCATTGTAGGCGTAGGCTTGATCGGCGGATCGGCTGCCATTCGCCTAAAAGAAACAAAATTCTGCGACAAAATCATCGGTGTAGATAAAAGTCAGAAGAACTTAGATAAAGCAATGCATATCGGCTTCATTGACGAAACGGCAAGCTTAGAGGATGCGATTAAAAGGTGTAAAGTATTGGTGCTTACGATTCCTGTCGATGCCATTTTACATGTTGTTCCTCAAATTTTGGATCTGGTCACCGATCAAGTCGTCATTGACATGGGATCAACGAAAACAAATATTCTCCATAAAATTAAGAATCATCCTAACCGGGGGCGTTATGTAGCAGCCCATCCAATGGCCGGAACAGAATATTCGGGACCGGAAGCAGCTGTAGCCGGCTTGTTCAAAGGCAAAATGATGGTATATGTCGAAGCCTTTAAAACCGATGAGGATGCGTTCGAGATCGCCGATGCTATTACGGACCAACTGGAGATGCGAAGTTGTTTTATGAATGCCGATGAACATGATGTACATACCGCTTATGTATCCCACATCTCCCATCTCACTTCTTTTGCACTTGCCTTAACGGTATTGGAAAAAGAAAAATCTCAAGGACGTATTTTCGAACTTGCAGGCTCAGGATTTGAATCCACCGTTCGTCTGGCCAAAAGCTCACCGGATATGTGGACACCTATTTTCAAGCAAAATCGAGAAAACGTACTCGAAGTGCTCGAAGAGCATATCAAGCAACTTCAATCCTTGCATGACGCTATTGCCACAGAGGACTATGACAAATTACACAAACTCATTACCCGTTCCAATAAAATAAAAAGGATTATCAAATAAGGGTTTATCACTAGAAAACAGTGCGCATAAACAAGGCCCCTACTCAGGTCGGCCTTGTTTATTCATCTTCAAATTCATTGAACTTATCCAAGTCTGCTCTCGCTCCGACAGCGTCACCCAATTTTTCGCGAATTGCGGCACGATAAGAATACAAATCAGAATAATATGGATTCAGATCGATCGCTTTGGAATAATCTGCCAGCGCTTCCGTAAAATTCTCGAGCTTTTCATTCAGATCGGCTCGCAATGAATACACATAAAAATCTTCCGGATTGAGGCTTACAAGGCGGTCAAAATCCAGTAATGCTTCCTTAAAATTACCCAAACGCTCGAATAAAGAGGCTCTTTCTTCATACACAATTGACGAGTTACCATCGATTTCTTCTGCCTGAGCATAGTCTTGCAATGCACTCTGGTAATTGCGGTAAGATTCAAAAACTTTTGCGCGAAATATATAAGCAGCAGCTCGGTTCTTATCAAGAGCGATGGCCTGATTGAAATCAAACAATGCCAATTCAAAACAGGTCAATTTCAGGTACAAACTTCCCCTGAAAACAAAAAGATTACTATCGCTACTCTCAGAATTAACAATAGCCCAGGAATAAAGATTGATCGCCTTTAGATAGCTATAGGAATGAACATATTCAAGCCCCAGTGAATTTATCTCATCTATACTTAGCTGTTGAGATTTTGATTCCAGCTCCTGAATAACCAGGTTTTCAGCTTCGAAGTAAGTTAATTCAGCCTGATTTTCCTGCCATTCCAATACACTATGATAATTAAAATCCAGTCTCTTCGCAATCTGATAGTCATAAAATGCCCCCTCATCTTCCTCGATCTGTCTGTAGATTAAACAACGGCTGGCATAGAAAAATGGTTCTTCTGGAAAGTGCTCGATAGCATTAGTGAACGTTGCAATGGCCTTATCATAAGTCCCTATCTTAACATAATAAAGTCCCAAGTAGCTATAGGCAAGCGCGTGATTAGTCAAGTCAATGGCCTCCTCAAACAAAGCAACAGGATTACCGTTTCCAAGGATACCAATATTAAACCCTTCCAATAGGCATCGAAGAGCGCGATCGCCAACTGCAGAAAGCCAATCAGACGGAAAAGGCGGACAAGATTGAGAAAAAAACGAAGCAATGGGCAAAAAAGAAAACTTAGCAAGAAGGATGGGTACTGGCAGTGTAAAATCTGATTCCACAAGAGTATTGTTTTGAAGAATAACAGCTAGATTTGAAAACATATGCTTCATACTCAAAACTAAGCTAAATTTCATTACAAAAGAAATTTAACCAGCGATCAGTTCCCCTATTTAGATATTCTTATCCATGAATTTCTCCGGTTAGGTACAAATATTTATAACGGATAATATCTCTTGAATTGGTAAACCGGATTAATTTTTCCTTTTTAAAAACATAATTGGAAACTTTTTCTTCCATCAAACGCAAAAATTCGACAAATTCGGCAAAAAAGTTTTGACGTTCAACGGGTGTAAATTGACTATTTTTAACAATCCAGAAGAATTGCTCTTCATTCACATGGAAGGAAACCTCATTGTGCTTTTCTTTTCGAAAAATAAAGATTGGATCATTTTCCTGGTTAATAAATAAAGCAAAGCCAGTATTTCCACCATCCAGATTAACGACAAAAGCAGAAAAATAGATAGTACCGATCTGTAAACTTTCCAGACAAATTAATTTATGCAACATCAGGTTGACAATTAGATCACCTAAAATTATTAAGTTTTTATTTAAAAACAAAAAAAGCTCACAAAATATTGTGAGCTTTTTGTAAATACAGTAAAATTTACTAGAAGGTAAATTTCACCGATGCGTTCCACGTTCTACCCTGTCCGATTAAAACGAAATTGGATGTATCTATACCATTCCAAGAATTGTTAACATCTGTGACCAAGTTGCTGGATGTTGCTTCAGAAATATAAAACTTATTCAACACATTGTTCATGTTAACACGGAAACTTATATCGTTCTTATCACTCACCTGCAGATGGTAAGAAAGACCTGCGTCCAAAAGATTGAAAGACGGTAATTTCAGATAACGCCCATAAGTTTGCCCATCGATTACTTCTCTGCGATAATTCGATGCGTACAAACGCTCATAATATCTATAATTTGCGTCTACAGATAGCCCCTTAAACACCTTATATTTAGCACCAAATCCATAGGAAGTTTGGGCAGCGTTACCAACATGTTCGCCTGTCAAGTTTACCTGTGAGCGTCCCAATTCTATGCGGTTATCGTTACGCACGACCGAGTTTACTGCGCCATCGTACTTCCAATCACCGATAGATAAAAATCCTGTGAGACTCAACTTTTCTACAGGACGGGCTTCAAAATCTACTTCTACGCCTCTATGGACCTGCTTAACACCGTAATTTGTTGTATATAAATAGGCTCCCTCTACCAAAATGCCAGGGTCGTTTGTCGGGTTATATTTTTTCACATCATCTGCTGTTGCTAAACTTGAGCTTCCAGTAACACGATTTTCCCAGGTTGTGCGGTAAACATTGACGTTCACATCCAAAAATCGAGAAGCAAATTTATAACCAGCCTCTAAACCCAGGATTTTTTCGTTTTCGGCATTTTCATTGATATCATTGGCATAATTCATGAAAATATTGTTTTGATATGGCTGACGGGAATAATACCCTGCATTACCAAAAATACTATGATGCCCCAAAGTATAACTTACACCACCTTTCGTATTGTATCCAAAGTTGTTCACGTCTTTAGAATCCTCATTACCCGGTGTATATTGAAAATAATCAGAACGTTTGTTTTGCTGTTCAGAAACCGATCCTTGGAAAAATGCCGTAAAGCCATTTTTCGCATACTCCAATTGACCAAACAGACCTCCATAACGGATGTACTGATTGTAATCCCAAGCTAAACGTTCATCACGCGAATCAGGTTTACTGGAGAACGCCTTCCATGGATTTGTCGAATAGGTGTTCGTAACTAGCGGTTTGTTAGGAAAATTAACATTACCACCTAATACAACACCATTTGTATTACCTAGCGGATTGGTCAATTTACGATAGTGTGTGCCTTTGTAATCCCTTACATCAAAGCCCACATTAAAATTAAGGGATTCTGAGAGCTTACGGTTATAATTAGAAACTATACCAAACCATTGGTGATTGTTCACATCAGCAGCCAAATATTTACCTGTATTGTATTTATCACTCCGCAAAGATTGGCCCCCACCTGCCGCTAAAGAAGCATATACAACGGTAGATAAAGATGATTTATCGTCGATCGTCCAGTCCCAGTTTAAGTTGGCTACAGGCTTATGATAAAAATTCTTCTGCGCATTCATCATCACGCCATTTGCATCCTTATAGTTGTCGTTGTAACGTCTGCCATTAGCAAGATAGTTCGACAATTTTGAGGTATATCCTTGGTTATGCCATTGTGGAGCACCTGTTACCATAAAGTTCAGGTTGTGTTTTTCGTTGGCTTTATATCCAACGGACAAGAAATAGCTTTGTCCGGCACCTTCCGTATGGTCCATATAACCGTTACCTGACCATTGCGTTAACATAGCGGAAACAGCAAAACCATTTTTCATGAGCCCGGTATTGTAACCGACTGTTGCCTTCATAAACATATCGCTGCCGACCGTTGTGCGCACAAAACCACCTTCTTTCATTGCAGTGGATTGTGTTACGTAATTCACGGTTCCTCCGACAGAGGATATCGCTAACTTAGAGGATCCCAACCCACGTTGGATCTGCACCAAGGAAGCAATATCTGTAAGTCCCGACCAATTTGACCAATAGACACTACCGTTGTCCATACCGTTGATCGGCTGGCCGTTCAACAGAAATGCGGTATTGGACTGATCAAAACCACGGGTTGTCATAGAAGACTCACCAAACCCTTTTGCCTGGCCAGTGATATAAACGGAAGGCGTATTTGCCAATGCGGAAGTAATATCCTGCGCTCCAACCCGCTCTTCCAGATCTTGCTTGCGGATCGTTGAAACAGCAATCGGCGTCTTTCTACCCGCAGCAATATCGATGACCCCATGACCAACAACAACGACCTCATCCAAATTCGTTGACGATCCAGCTGTAAAAATTGGATTGATATTCAACGGTTCCCCCGATTTCAGCATGATGTTTTCAAAAATAACTGGCGTTTCTCCGATATAAGTGACCTCAACTTTATAAGGCCCCCCTTCTTGAAGATTTGAAATTTGAAATTTTCCTTCGGCATCGGCTGAGCCACTTATTACTTGTCCACTTGGGATGTGGATAATTTTAATAGTTGCTCCTTTAACCGTTTGTCCAGTAGCTTCTTTGACAACTCCTGAAACTGAACCAGTATTTGCTGTTTGACCTTGAACGGCACCGTAACTAGCAAAGACAAGGGCAAAAAAAAGTAAAGACTTTTTCATGGTAGATGTGATTGTTTTGTTTTTGTGCTGCAAAACTAGGAATTGATTGTCTTTTTAACTAATTTTAACATGCGTGATGTCTAGGCGTATATCGATACGTAAAAAAATATTTTTAGCCTTCCTTATAAAAACATGGATTTCCTAAAAAAATGGGCAACAGATAATTGAAATGGCTAAAATAAACACAATGTATCCATCATATTTTTGAAAAAACACTAAATTTAACAGGAATAAAATTTTGTCTTATTTGAATAAGTAACCTTTTTGAGTTTCACGTGGGGATTTTGCAGCAGAGCTTTTTCTGCAAACAATCTAATAAGGTTATATTATACATACATTCAACTAACTGAAAAATATGTTGTCAATCCAACAAGCTTATAGCGGAATTCTTGAACCGTCATTAATCGCGGAGATAGCGAAAAATGCGAAGATAAAAACATTTAATGAGGGGGATCTCATTATCGATACCAATCAATATATCAAGTCCATGCCCCTGCTCTTAGATGGAGCAATAAAAATTGTTCGCGAAGACGAAGATCAGGGAGAATTGCTGCTTTATTATCTGGAGCGAGGTCAAACCTGTACGATGTCAATTGCCTGCTGTCTAGGAAATAAAAAGAGTGAAATCCGTGCACGTGCTGAGAAAAAAACTACGGTGGCCATGATTCCCAACGAACTTGTCAATCTTTGGATGGGAAAATATCCTTCTTGGCGAAATTTCATAATCTCAAGCTATTCAAGCCGCATGGAGGAAATGTTGCAAGCCATTGATAGCTTAGCCTTCTCTAATATGGAAGAACGAATTATCAACTATCTCCAGGCGAAGGTAAAACTGAATGACGACCGAATACTCACCCTCACCCATCAAGATATTGCTTCCGACCTCAACACATCCCGTGTGGTTGTCTCCCGAATTTTAAAAAAGCTGGAACAGGAGGATAAAATTGTATTGCTTCGGAACGAAATCAGGGTATTAGTGGATTGAGCAAAACATTCGTATCTTTAGCTATAAGTAAATTTCGAAAGGTATTCATATCATTTTTATTTTAGATGAAGATAGAAAAATTAGGATTTATAGGACTAGGAAATATGGGTTATCCCATGGCTAAAAATCTAGAAAAAGCTGGATTTCCGCTTTCTGTTTATAACAGAAACAGCAGTAAGACACTGGGTTTTGAAGAGCATTTGATCAGAAAAGATATCGCCGAACTCGTCGATCAAAGTGATATCATATTTTCCATGCTCACGAATGATGATGCCGTCGACGATGTATATGAAAAAATCCTTCACTGCAATGTCAAGGGTAAACTATTTGTCGATATGAGTACAATCTCGCGCGAAGGCTCTATTTCTACTGCATCGAAATTAAAAGAAAAAGGCGGGGCTTTTATTGATGCACCTGTAGCCGGCAGTACTAAACCAGCGGCTGAAGGTTCCCTTATTATTATGGTCGGTGGCGAATCAGAACATGTTCATCGCGCTACACCTTACCTTGAGAAAATGGGCAAATCGATCAAACATCTTGGGGAAAATGGCCAGGGGATCTCGGCTAAACTTGCCATAAACTATTTTCTTTCCACCATTTATCAAGGGCTTGCGGAGACGATCCTGTTTTCAGACAAATTGGACATTAATCGGGGGCAAATGCTCGAAATTATCAACGATAGTGCCAGTGGCAGTGGTGCGACAAAAGTGAAAACACCTTTGCTTGTGGAAGAAAATTATGCTCCAGCGTTTGCACTGGATCTTATGCTAAAAGATATCCGGCTGGCCCAACAGGCTGGCGCCGATTATCCGCTTTTAAAAGCACTGCTTGAGACGTACGGAAAAGCGCATGAAAACGGTTTTGGACAACTCGACGTTATCGGCATTATTGAATCTATAAAGTCTTGATTCACGTTGCAAAGAGCAAAAGGTAACCCAATCAAAAAGGATAAATATAATAGCCTAACGACGATTGCAAATACATAGACAGAAAAATTATTTACATATGAAAAAAGTAATGACTCTATTGCTGCTTACCATGGTTACCATGACTTCACAAGCGCAAGAACTAAAACAAATTTCGTATCAAGATGGTGAGCAAAAACTCAAAGGATTGATTACCGCCAATACGGCAAAAAAAGGAGCAGCTGTCCTCATTCTCCCGGCATGGAAGGGAATTGACAACGAAGCGAAACAAGCCGCATTACAACTGGAAAAAGAAGGCTACATTGCTTTCATTGCTGACATTTACGGTGAAGGGAACATTCCCTCAGACAACACGGCAGCATCGAAAATAGCTGGACATTACAAAACCGACTATAAGGCTTATCAGCATCGCATCACGCTAGCATTAGAACAACTAAAAAAAGAAGGAGCGGATCCCAACAAGATTGCTATCATTGGCTACTGTTTTGGAGGTACCGGCGCGCTCGAAGCCGCAAGAGCGCATTTACCCGTCAATGCAGTGGTCAGTATTCATGGCGGCCTATCCAAATCTGCAGACAGACCCAATGGTGCTATCAAAACAAAAGTGCTTGTTGAGCATCCTGCAGACGATAAAAGTGTATCCAAAGAAGATTACGATGGGTTGGTCAAGGAATTAAACCAAGGGAAAGCAGATTGGCAAATAATCACCTATGCAAATTCTGGACATACCTTTACCAATCCAGAGTCGCCAGAGTATAATCCAGTGATGGCGGAACGCGCCTGGGCGCATACGTTATTATTTTTGAAAGAAGTGTTAAACTAGCTAGCAACACGAACAACAGCAATATCTCTCCACATGAATTATAATTCGAAGCTGAAAATCTATCCGACTATTGTTCATTTCTTGATATTGCTGTTGTAAAGCATCATCGCAATCCCCCATCCTTTAAAATCACTAAAGATAGCAAGCCCTCAAAACCAGGGGACAAATCGTGTCGCAAATCGTGTGACAAATCGCGGGACAAACTTTTAAAAAAGGAGAAAAAAAGTGTGAACACATACATTTCTTGATTAATTTTGAAAGCAAAATAAGGTCGAATTGAGAAAAAGAATACTAATAAGTCAACGTCATCCAATACTATATTTTCTTGCGGTATGGGCACGAAGAATGCACCGAAAAGCCGTTTGGCTGTTGGATGATAAAAAATACGCTGCTGTTAAATCAGCTGATAAACTTCCCTTCCGCGTTAAAAAACACCAGTCTGTATTGTTAAAGAAACTGGGCGAAAACAACATGCAATTGCAGATCAATAAAGTTACCAATCTGAAAATTGCAGCATCACAGATCACGAGCATTCTGATCAGGCCACAAGAAACTTTTTCATTTTGTAAATTGGTAGGACTACCTACCGCAAAAAAAGGGTATCTGTCGGGAATGGAACTTTCTTTCGGCGAAGCGCGAGCGGGCATTGGTGGTGGAATCTGTCAAATATCAAATCTCATCCATTGGCTTGTCATTCACAGCCCGCTTACGGTCACTGAACGCTACCACCACTCTTTTGATCCTTTTCCCGACGATGGCCGTGTACTACCTTTCGGTAGTGGCGCTACCGTATTCTATAATTATCGGGACTATCAGTTCACTAACAATACCCCTTACACCTTTCAAATAAATCTGTGGTTTACCGACAAATGTTTAGAAGGTGAATTGAGAATCGATCAAGAGCTGGATTTTGCGTACCATGTATTTGAAAAAGAGCACCAATTTCTTAAAATAGACAATCAGTTCTTTCGGAAGAACGAGATCTGGCGCGAGAAGTTTTTAAAATTTCAAGGTGGAAAGATTTTAGAAACAGAACTTTTAACCAAAAATTTTGCGCGGGTTACTTATACCCCGGATGAATATACTGAAATTAGTTCCGACCGAAAGGCGTAATTCATTTTCATGATGATGATGATGCACGCTCTTTTAATATGAAAAGTCCACTTTTTTGTTTAAATTTGGGATGGCTTTGGGGGTATTCTGTATAGAATTGAGATAGTCCCTTTGAACCTGATTCGGTTTATACCGGCGTAGGGAAAAGCAACAATCCACTGTACAGCATACCTTTATACTGCACAGCCCATCGCTCTTCCTTCCCTCAAAGCCACACGAATATAGCTTAACATGCAAAAAGAATGGAAGATTCTATTATCAATTTATTGGAGCAGGTGAGGTTTGAAAAACCGCTCGTGCATAACATCACAAACCTCGTTGTGATGAACACTACGGCCAACGCACTTTTGGCCTTAGGAGCATCCCCTGTAATGGTACACAGCCCATTGGAAGTACGCGAAGTTGTGGACATTGCACAAGCGCTCGTCATTAATATCGGTACTTTAAGTGAACATACAGCCGAAGCGATGCTGGTCGCTACGGAACACGCCAATACCATCGGACGACCGTGGGTATTGGACCCTGTTGGTGCCGGGATATCAGCATTTCGCAATGACTTACTTTCCAACCTATTAGCGCTAAAACCAACAGTAATCCGTGGCAATGCATCGGAAATCATAACGCTGTACAATTCCAACCAACCGAATACAAAGGGAGTTGACAGCACCGCGGATAGTAAAGATGCGCTCAGGTTTGGAAAGCTATTGCAACAACATACTGGCTCCATCATCTGTATTTCTGGAAATATAGACTATATTCTTTCGGAAAAACACACGGTTGAAGTGTATAACGGCCACCCCTTAATGACGCAAGTGACAGGACTTGGCTGTAGTGCTACTGCACTCATTGGTGCATTCCTGGCTGTTACGGATGGCCACTTTGAAGCTGCTGTCGCAGGGGTCTCCCTCTTAAGCCTGGCCGGAGAGCTCGCAGCCAAATCGGCCAGCGGCCCGGGCACACTGCAATTGAATCTTTATGATGAACTCTATCGGCTTAATGCAGAACGTCTGCAATCAAGTCTCAAGATCAAACACTATGCACATTAATCCGCTTTTCCCATATCCTTTATATTTAGTCATCTCCGAGCGGGATTGTTATCCCAAAAATTGGCTTCAGGTCGCCGAAGAGGCTATTATTGGTGGTGTTGATCTGATTCAATTGCGAGAGAAAACGGATAATCCCGCTACCTTTTTAGCAAAGGCCATGCGCTTGAAAAAGATTACCGATCACTATGGTATTCCTTTGGTAATTAATGATGCCGCAGCAATTGCCCACCAAATCGGGGCCTGGGGAGTGCATGTGGGTCAAAACGATCTCAAACCAGTCGCCATTCGAGAAAAATATGGAGACAGATTAACTATTGGATGGTCCATAGAAGCTGTGCAACAGCTGGAGAGCCAACAGATGCTAGTCGTCGACCATCTTGGTGTAAGTCCCATCTTTTCAACACCTACCAAAAGAGATACTGTTACCGAATGGGGAATTACGGGTTTAAAGCACCTTCGGAATAGGACCGAAAAGCCATTAATTGCGATCGGAAGCATGAATTTCCACACCGCACAACAAGCTTGGAAAGCGGGCGCAGATTCCATCGCAGTTGTTTCGGCCATCTGTCAAAGTGCCGATCCCAGACAAGCCAGTGCACAATTAAAAGCCTTACTAAAATGACAAAAAACAAAAAATATAGGGTTCCTACTGTACTTAGCATTGCAGGATTCGACGGAAGCGGCGGAGCCGGCATACAGGCAGATACCAAAACGATATCGGCACTGGGCTGCTATGCGATGAATGTTTTAACCGCCCTCCCCGTTCAGAATACGCAAGGTGTGAGACGTATTTATGAGATACCTACCTCGGCTGTACAAGATCAGCTGGATGCAATCTTTGAGGATATTTATCCAGATGCAATCAAAATAGGCATGGTGCACAATATTGAGCTTGTAGAGCTCATCAGTAACTATTTGACAAGGTATAAGGGACCAATCGTATTTGATCCGGTCATGGTATCGACGAGTGGGCACAAACTTATTCATGACGACACCATCCAGGCCTGCGTAACACGTCTTTTTCCCTTAGCAACACTGATTACACCAAATTTAGATGAGACGAGTGTCTTAGTGGATGAACCTATTCATACTGTCCAAAAGATGGAAAAAGCTGGAAATAGTTTACTGGCTGCGGGTTGTCAATCTGTTCTGATTAAAGGTGGACATCTACAGAGTGAAGAGTTAACATCCCTCTTATTTCAACAGCAAAAGCCTCCAATTGAATTCAAGTCACAAAAAATTAACAGCAAAAATACACACGGTTCCGGCTGCTCGCTCTCTTCAGCAATTGCGAGCCAATTGGCACAAGGCGTTGCTCTCGATCGCGCAGTAGACATCGCATTATCCTATATACACGCGGCGATTTTGGGAAGTAAAAATCTTCGCATTGGCAAAGGAAATGGGCCATTAAATCACTTCCATAACCCCCTTAAACTTATGCAATATGAACTGGACTGATCATGCCTGGGATGCTATAACACCAATTTATTCGGATATACTTGCTATGCCATTTATCGTTGAGCTTAGTGATGGAAGTCTTCCCTTGGATAAATTTCAATTTTACATGCGGCAAGATGCATTCTATTTGGAAGAATTTGGTCGTGTCCTTGCTTTTATAGGTGCAAAGAGCGCTGACAACCAACAAGCATTGGACTATTTCGAGTTTGGGCGCAATGCACTTCTTGTTGAAAGAGCACTGCATGAAAATTACTTTCGAGAATTTGGTTTAACATCTGGAGACAACAGTAGCAAAATTGAGCCAACCTGCCATCATTATATCCATTTTCTCAAAAGCGTAGCTGCATTCGAAAGTATTGAAGTCGCCATGGCTGCAACACTCCCATGTTTCTGGATCTATAAAGCAGTAGGTGATCACATTGTGTCGACCGCAAATACGCTTGATAACCCTTACTCCAAATGGATTGAAACCTATAGCGGTGACGATTTTGCACAGGGAGTTATCAAGGCCAAAAATTATGTTGATAAAATTGCTGCAGAAACTACTGCAACAAAACGGGAGAAGATGCGACAAGTATTTATAACAGCTTCCCAATTAGAGTATCAATTCTGGTTAGCTGCGTACATAGGGCGCATATGGTAAAACAAATAGACTGTCCGATACCGAACAGTCTATGTTCAAAAATGAGCACTAAGGAAATCCGAAACACATAAAAAGACAACTATGAATCAACACCTTAGATATATCAATAATTTTGGCACTACTATTATACTATATGTTCAACAAAACAATCAGGTGCATGTTTATGTAAATTGGAAATGATAAATGGGAAAATAAAATAAAGCTTTTTATCTACAATAATTTTAAACTAATAACAAAAAGATAATGAAAAGAATCTTAACCATTGCCTTTATTTCATTTTTATATGTAGCGCAGGCACAAGAACGGGAAACACGTAAGATCGCTGCTCCAGATGGCATTTCATCGGCAACCTCGCTTCGTGTGGATTACATCCATTCTAATCGCAATGAGGTTGTTGTTGAAGCGGATAACCCCGAGCATTTATCCCTTATCGAAACGACTGTAAAAAATGGTACCCTCTATGTACAGTATAAAAGAAACAGTTCAATCAGAAATGCAAGAAACAATCGTGTAATTGTTTATTCGAGCAAGATACCGTCACGTTTCTCGGCATCTTCAAGCAGCTCGATTTATACCGATGAGATCATTAAGAGCAACAAAATTACTGTAGACGTGTCGTCTTCAGCCAGCGTATCCCTGAAGAAAATAGTAGCGGATGACATTAGTCTTGCAACAAGTTCTTCGAGTAAATTAACAACCGAAGTAAGCAGTAAAAATTTGCAGGTTTCGGCAAGTAGTTCGTCCAGGCAGAATATTTCAGGGAATGCTTCAAATTTAAATTTGAACACCAACTCATCCGCATCGGTTGATATGAGTCGTTTTACAACGACAAATGCTCAAATACAAGCAAATTCATCTGCAAATGTAACGCTAAGTGTGAAAGAAAACTTACTAGGAAAAGTTTCCACATCTGCAAAAATTGTATTAAAAAATCAACCAAAAAATGTGCAGGTTGACAAATCGACCAGCGGCAGAGTAGTCATGTAATTTTTAGTGTGGTCTTGAAAAAGACTGTTTATTTATGTTTAATGTTTAGTTAGCAAAAAAGGTGGTACTTCCCCAGTATCACCTTTGCTTTACCTGCCCTTAGACTGCTTATTCTTACTCCTTCTTCAATGCCTTGTCAATAATAGCGTTAACATGCACATCCGTGAAATTAACTGATCAATAACCACTAATCTCGCGTTACACAACTTAAGTTGGGATTAGTTTCACGACATTTTTGTATATTGATACCATAAGTTGACGATTTAATAGGGCTATGAATAATTTTTTAGGGACTTGTATAAAACAATTTCAATATTATAAATCATTGGGTGATAAAACATTTGAACAGTTGAGCACGGAACAATTATTTTGGCATCCAAACGATTCGAGCAACAGCATTGCATTAATTGTAAAACATTTAGGCGGCAATATGCTTTCCCGTTGGACTGATTTTCTAACCACCGACGGAGAAAAAGATGATAGAAACCGGGACCGAGAATTTGAAAACACCTGGACAGACCGTGATGAACTGATATCGTATTGGAATGCTGGGTGGAAAATTTCTAACGAATGATCAGGAGAATACGCCTGAACATTAAAATACAATCAGGGCTGGCACTACAAATGTACCAGCCCTGATTGTAAACTAACCCTAATCTTAAAATACGATGATCGAATTAATTGTCCAGTCGTATTAGCGATGTAAATCAAAACGATCTAACTCCATCACTTTAGTCCAAGCCTTCACGAAATCTTGTACGAATTTATCTTTCGCATCGTCACTTCCATATATTTCGGAAACTGCTCTCAACTCCGCATTCGATCCAAAAACAAGATCTGCCCGTCCCGCTTCCCATTTTTTAGCACCGGATTTGCGATCTGATCCTTCAAAAACTTCCCGATCCTGCGAGATTGCTTTCCAAGCTGTCCCCATATCCAATAGATTAACAAAAAAGTCGTTGGTCAATTGGCCCGGACGATCTGTCATTACTCCCAGTTGAGAACCGTCAAAGTTCGCTTGAAGAACACGCATTCCGCCAATAAGCACAGTTAATTCCGGTACAGAGAGTGTGAGCGATTGTGCTTTGTCAATCAAAAGGGACTCGGTAGATACGGTATAAGCGCCTTTACGGTAGTTTCTGAATCCATCTGCAATTGGCTCGAGATATCCCACAGATTCAACATCAGTTTGTTCCTGAGATGCATCCATACGTCCAGGACGGAATGGGACTTCGATGTCATGTCCTGCCGAGCGAGCTGCCTGTTCTATCGCTGCCACCCCACCCAGGACAATTAAATCGGCCAAAGAGATTTTCTTTCCAGCTTGTTGTTTTCCATTAAAATCCTGTTGAATTTGCTCGAGAGCGGTAAGCACTTTTTGTAATCGTGCTGGATTATTAACTTGCCAATAACGCTGTGGAGCCAGACGTATCCTAGCGCCATTTGCCCCGCCTCTCTTATCTGATCCTCGGAAGGTAGATGCCGAAGCCCAAGCTGTTGTAACAAGCTCGGAGATACTGAGCCCAGTATTCAATATGGTCGTTTTCAACGCACGAATATCATCCGAATCAACAAGAGCATGATCAACAGCCGGAATGGGATCTTGCCACAATAATTCCTCAGCAGGAACCTCGGCACCGAGATAACGTTCGCGCGGTCCCAAATCACGGTGTGTTAATTTAAACCATGCCCGGGCAAATGCATCTGCAAATGCTTCTTGATCTTCATAAAATTTACGCGAGATCTTTTCGTAAACTGGATCAAAACGTAAAGACAAATCGGTGGTCAGCATCGTTGGCCGGCGCTTTTTACTTGGATCGAAAGGATCGGGAATAGTTGAATCGGCACCTTTAGCTACCCATTGGTGTGCTCCCGCAGGACTTTTTGTTAATTCCCATTCATTCTCAAACAGATTTTTAAAGAAAAGATTCGTCCATTCTGTTGGTTTTTGTGTCCAAATGACCTCCAGTCCACTGGTAATGGCATCAGCTCCCACTCCACTGCCGTAAGTGCTTTTCCAACCGAGGCCTTGTTGTTCTATACCAGCGGCTTCTGGTTCTTTTCCGACATTGTCTGCAGGTCCTGCACCGTGAGTTTTCCCAAAAGTATGTCCTCCTGCAATCAAAGCAACGGTTTCCTCATCATTCATAGCCATCCGACCAAAAGTGTCCCGTATATCTTTTGCTGCAGCAATCGGATCAGGATTTCCATCCGGTCCTTCTGGGTTCACATAAATTAATCCCATCTGTACCGCAGCCAATGGTTTTTCAAGATTGCGCGTGTGCAGCTTACCATCTGCATCATCATCGGCAGATAAGACTCCGTGCGGTTCGGCCACTCCTTCCGAGCCGTGCGCATAACGCACATCGCCACCCAACCAGGTGGTTTCAGACCCCCAATATACATCCAATTCTGGTTCAAAAGCATCAACACGTCCACCTGAATAACCGAAAGTTTTGAAGCCCATAGACTCAAGGGCAACATTACCCGTTAATATCATTAAATCTGCCCAAGAAATATTCTTACCATATTTTTGTTTGATAGGCCACAACAGGCGGCGCGCTTTATCCAAACTAACATTATCTGGCCAGCTATTTAGAGGAGCAAAGCGCTGTTGACCAGATCCTGCGCCACCCCGACCATCACTTACACGGTATGTTCCTGCACTATGCCACGCCATCCGGATGAATAATGGGCCGTAATGTCCAAAATCTGCTGGCCACCAATCCTGAGAATCAGTCATCAATGCATGCAAATCTTTTTTTACGGCTTCTAAGTCCAATTGGTTGAATGCCGCTGCGTAGTCAAAGCCTTCATCCATTGGATTTGACTTGCTCGCATGCTGTCTCAACAGGTCTACACGTAGTCTATTTGGCCACCAATCTTGATTCTGAGTTCCACCTCCTGCGACGGAGTTGCGCATCGTACCATTGTGAAAGGGGCATTTGCTAATGTCTTTTTCGTTGTTGTCCATATTAAAAGAAAGTTTTTTTATATAATACCTTAATTGATCAAATTGTTTGATTTCAACTTTCATAAAAGTACATAAATACAGTCGATCCGCTCCATCGAATGATTTGATAAACTATAGACAAAACTTATATCATAATAAATACACTATCTAAATGAATGATAATACCTTTTCGACATTTTAAGCGTCGTATAATGGAAAGTGGTATGATAGACATACGTGGAAATAAAAAAGGACAGCTAATTTCTGTATGCTGCCCTTTTTCAAAATCAGCTCAAATACTGATTTACGTTTACTATTTGTTGCTAATCAATAACAACCTCTTGTGGCCTCGCTACCTTTTCGAGATCTTTTGGGAGAATGACCGTCAACACCCCATCCTCAAAACTGGCATGTACATTATCGGTAAGCACGTGTTCATTTAATTGGAATTCACGCTCAAATGCTAATCCATCGTCCTCTTTATAAATATAATCTATGGCATTGTCTTGTCTGTTTGCAGTACATGAAATTTTAAGTATCCCTTCTTGGATGCTGACTTGGAACTGTTCTTTCTTGCGGCCAGCAGCAAAAAGCTGTACTTCAAAGAATTCTTGATTCTCGACAATATTTACAGGAAAAAATTGCTGTCTCCTTCCGCTTTGCATGGGTTCGCCTTCAAAAAAATGCTGCTGAAATTTTTCAAAACGGTCCTTGAAATGCTTTCCGCAAAATTTATTATGATTTGAATATCCGCTGTTGTAATTATCTCTTTTAAACATGACTTTAATTTTTAATGTTGAATACTAAGTGTAAATTGATGATCGCAGGATTGTTTCCACAATCGGGATTTTCTAACTATTAATAAACGGGAACTATTGTTGCCCTCTTCGAACGGCTTTGTGCATTTAACGGCACGATCGCTACGACTGTATCATAGTGACGCTGAACATTCGGGTGTACTGGGGCCGTGTCCATTTGGAAAGCCCGCCGATCTCTTCTGCGCATTCTTGCTGCGGCAAAGCTTCCTATACCAAACAGCACTGTTCCAAACAACAAGAGTTTAAAGATCGTCCCAATAATTAGCGTTGCTAATCCTGCTATTGCCGTAAGCACGATCAGGAGCGGCAATATAAATCGAAGTTTATTTTTCATTTGAATACATCTTTTTTAAGGTTTCCGTCAGCACATACCTTCATCTGTCTGAAATTGTACTTCTTCTTGACCTTCATATTTGTAATTAATTTAGTGTCGCCAACATCCATTCTGACAGATCATCGCGTTCTGTCATTTCTTTCGGTATATCGACATAAAAAAGGCGCCTTTATAAAAGAAGACGCCCAACAACAGTTTTTACTTTAAAATTTTTATTGTTTTTTCAGAATCCGCATCGTCCGCTGAAACGACGCTTCCATTCCTCACGCAAACGCTCCCTCTCCTCTTCGGAAAGATCCTCTCCGTTTTCCATTTGAGTTGGAAAACCTTTTCGAAATCTCCCGCCCCCCGGTTTACCAAATCCCCTGCCGAACAGGATTCTTGACAAAACAAAGAGTCCTAGTGCCTGCCAATAGGTAATTGCTTTTAAATGGAAAATATCCACCATTAACGTATTCCATAAATATTGTAACAACGCCACCAATAAAAAAACACCAACAATAATAGCGACAAACATAAAAGCGAATTTACCCTTCCGCTGTCTTTTCATTCTTCCATTCATAGCTTAATCCTTAAAATTTTAATTCTTCATATAAACTCCGCAATCGTACTCTTAGATGCTTCACTGCATACCCTTTGCGACTGATGATTGTCTTTAAATGCCCATTTTCCATCACAGCAATTTCTTGAAGTGTTTTGTCTTCCAGTTCATTCAACATAAAAACCCGGCGTTGCTTTTCAGGCAATTCGTCCAATGCTTTCATCAATTCGTCCCAAAAAATATCCTTAAATAATTTTAGCTCGGGATTGTTGGAGTCGTCAGCCAAAAGAAACTGACGGATGGGAAATGAACTTTCACTATCATCGTCGCCTGCGATCAGATCATCAAGTGATTCACTTTTCTTTTTTCGATAGCTATCTGTAATTTTATTGCGTGTGACGGCATAAAGCCAGGCTCCAGCATTCTCCAGTTCATCCATATTCGTTAAACGGCTGAATTGATACCAAACTTCCTGTAAGATATCCTCTGCATCCTCAGTTTTCTTTACTTTCCCCTTAACAAAACGCAGCAGCTGACTCCCATAAGTCTTAACGGTATCCGTAAATGATCTGGAATTTTTCTCTGCCATATGATTTTGGTATGCAATGTCCATAGCAGCCTAGACGAACCAGCAAAACTTTTACTTTAAATTATTTACAGCAATCTCTTCTCGCTCACTCCGCATCATGAACAACATGTCAGGTTTCTTTTCTTCTTGTTTCGTGTACGCTTTGTACATTCTAAATTAAGTAAAATCTAAAAAATATGCTCAAACAACAAAATTAATAGTGCTTTTTTTTGTCCCTATTTTAGGCAATAACAGTAATGTTCTTGAAAGCTACAACGATTACTGACCTTGTAAATACCATAAATTTGTCTTAGTTTACTATAAATAACAAAACGCACCATGAATAGGGTATTGTCAAATTTTTATGCCGTTAATACGGCAGAAAATAAGTATAAAATTTCTTATAACATCTATGAGCCTACAGATCATCCTGTATTGGCCACGATCCTCATCATCCATGGTATGCAAGAGCACAGTGGTCGATATCAGGAACTGGCCAGTTATTTGACAGCACAGCAATTTGCAGTTTTAACCTACGACCAATTGGGTCACGGATTAACGGCTTCACAACCCGCTCTTTTGGGCTATTTCCAAAAAGAAAAGGCCAAAGAACAGCTTGTGGATGACGCAATTGCGATGAGTAGTTTCTTACGGGAAGCCTATCCAAAAACACCGCAATTTATTTTAGGACATTCCATGGGATCCTTTGTTACACGTTGCGTATTACAAAAAATTGGGGGCCAATTTAAGGGGGCGATAATTGTGGGTACCGGACAGCGTCAAAAGGGCTCCACCGCTTTTCATCTTTTACTCGCTTTTCTAAATACTGTTGCACCCAAAAAAAGAAGTAAATTGATTAATCGTATTTTTGACAAACGCAACAACGCCCGTTTTAAGAACGAACCGAACCAATGTAACAGCAATTGGCTAAGCGTTAATAAGACAAATCGTATTTCTTTTTTGGAAGATCCACTCTGCGGAGGTCTATTTACCAATAATGGGTTTCATACGGTACTGGATCTTTCACTACAGGCGACAGATCCTATTCCTACACAGCTTATCCCAAAAACGCTTCCGATAGCTTTTATCAGTGGACAGGATGATCCAATTGGCGATTTTGGCGCTGGAGTTGAAAAAAGTGCAGAGCAGCTCCGCAACCAAGGGCAAGCTGATATTACGGTCAAATTATATCCGGGAATGCGACATGAAATTTTAAATGAAGAATGCAAAAAAGAAGTATTCGAGTTTATCAGCAGCTGGCTCCATAGCCATTTAACTTAGCTACCGCTCACAAATATTTACCACAACGCTCATCGCACCCCAAAACAGCATACAGCACTTCGAGATGTTTTTTCTTTTGCTGTATCTTATGGTGCTATATCGTGTAAGGAATAGGCAGCGGAAGTCCTACCCGACAAAGATCGGCCATCCGCTGCTACTAGCTATTGAAAATGCTATTTAAAATTAAATGTTGGTGCCGGTTGCACTGCAACACTACTGGTTGCCCCTTCAATTTTGGGCCAGTCCTTATCCCAGACGATCTGATCCAAAAATAGCATCCGACGATTTCCACCCGTCGCAACACGAGGCTGCTTTGGGTCCATACCATGATAGAGTATCCAATCTTTTCCCTTATCGTCTGTAATAATGCGCGAAGTATGACCTGTCCCCACAAATTGATCATTTCCCCTTAACAGCAACGTTCCGCTCCCTCGCTGTACCAGATTGCGTCCCTCCCGATCCATATAAGGCCCTTTCAAATTTCTAGACCGTCCTACAAGAACATGGTAACTGCTTTTTTCCCCTTCACAACAAGATCCTTTGGATCCGATAAAGTAATAATACCCTTTCCGCTTATGAATTACAACAGCCTCAAAATCACCGGCAGCAACTTTAAATTTTTTATTTAGATCAGGTACAGCTGTTCCATTTTGATCTAATTCCACACCATAAGTGCCCTGCGTTTCAGCATCGCTAAAACTACCCCAAAACAAATAGTTCTGTCCATTCTCCATAAAAAAGTAAGGGTCAATTGAATTGGGTACATTGATCTGCTTGCTATCGAAAAGTTTACCTTGATCTATAAATGGTCCTTCCGGTGCATCAGCAAGAGCAATTCCTATCCCTGGATTAGGATCTCCCCATGTCGAATAGGCATAATACATCAGGTATTTCCCATTGAGCTCTACTACGTCGGGAGCCCAGATTCCACCTTCGGCTTTCCAGCTCGGTTTTGAGCTGAAGGCTGTACCAGTCCAGGTCCATTGAACTAGATCGGAAGATTGTAGAATGGATACCAGACGCTGGCCTTTGCCATCTCCCCAATTGTCGGCTGTCCCGTAGGCATAAAACATGTTGCTTTTGGGGTCTCTAACAACTGTAGGATCAGCAAGTATAGGCTCAAAAACCGGATTGGTATAGGTCTTTTGCTGCACCTTATTAGCTCTTGCAATTGTCTCTGGTCCAAGTTGCGTTACTGAACCTGAAAAGCTTCCGCAGGAGCTTAACACGTTCAGTACAACAACTCCACCGATCCAATATCTTAACAACATTGTATTCAACATCTTATTATTTTATTATATTATTTCTCTACATCATAGGAAAACGCTATTTCGCCTTTGCCAATTTCTCTTCCAGCATTTTGATAAAATAGCCTCCTACAACGGATCTTGCCTTAAATCCAGCTCTTTTAGGTCGATCCGTATACGTCCAGTCGGACATCGGAACCCGATCTGTTGTCTCATTCATAAAACGGTATACTGGCTTTACAAAGGTTTCAAATGTAGGTTTATCATTTGCCATGGTCGCCGTCCAAATAATCCAATCCGTCTTGGTGTAAGGCTGACGGTTATCCAGTGGTAATCCATATTGGTTTTGTTTGCTGAGATAGTAGCTTAGTTCGGTTTCGCGAATAGCAGGATCAAAAATATTCATCTTGAGCAATTTATCCCATACCATATTATACTTTTGGCTCCAGGTTCCTGCCTTGTCAAAAGTCAACTTATAATGATCCCCATCTTTGGCCATGCCTTCCCATTTCATAGCCATCGCTTTCGCTTCCGTCAAGTATTTTTTAGCAGTAGCCTCTTCACCGAGCATTTGGGCCAGATAACCATAAGAAGCAATCCCCAAGATAGCTTTGATGGATAAATTAGCATTGTGTGCAAAATGGCCAGCGAAATCGTCTGTACATAATTGATTTTCGGGATCCAGACCTTTATCAACTAAATAATCTGCCCATGTCGACAACACTTTCCAATGTTTCTTTGCATAAGTGGCATTTCCTTCCACTTTAGCTAATGCATAGGTTAGTATCAACATATTTCCGGATTCTTCCACAGGCATATCTCCACCATAGGTTTGACCATTTGCCAGCGGATAAGTTCCAACGTCGTGCGCAGCAAAAGGTTTTGTCCACTTATTGCTTTCGCTGTAATAAAAAATAGCGTTCATTAGCGCTTTTGCCAATTCCGGATTATAGTACAGGAAAATCGGAGCCGAAGGATAGGTTACATCAACAGTTCCTATTGACCCATTGCTATCATTTTCTTTGGATAATAAAAGTAAATCGCCATTGGATGCCTTCACAAGTTTATGGGCAGCGATTGCTTGCCGATAGGCCAAGGCACACAATGCGGCATAGTCCTCTCCCCCATTACGAAGAGCTGTACTCCATAATTCGGCATCAAATTTATCAGCAGCCTTTTTGAGAGCAGCATACTCTTTATCGGCCAATTCAAATTGTTTCTCAATTGTATTATTTCCATTTGTATTCCAATACGGCCGTAAATTTTGTTCGAAATATTGGATAGAATACAAGTCATCATACCCCAATAAGATCTTATCCTGATAGCTTGATGAGACATCAAAAGTTTGTATTAAAGCCAGCTGCTTACCTTCTTTTGAAGGTAATGTATGTTCGTTTTTTAGAAATTTAACACGCAATTCCTGACTGTTGCCAACAATAGATTTCGTTTTTGCAGCGTTACCAGCCATATAAAAATATCCCCAATCTATTCGTAAATCATCTCCTTTTTTTTCGAGAATCTGCTGACTTTTACTTCCAGTCTTCACAAACTGCAGGTTTCCACTGCGGAATGAGCTGCTTACAGCGTCTTGTGCCGGAGAATTCAAAGCCCAGTTTGGAGCAGCTTCCAAATAAAGCTGTACGTGATGTTTTTTGCCATCCTTTACCTGGATCTGATAAGAAAGGTAATTTACGGGTCGCGACATTAGGTCCAAATTATCCATGAGCAACGGTGCCATAAAAGTAATATTTAGATTGACTGGACCGCAATCAAACGAATAATGTGTTTGTGTGGCCTGAACATTGGCGGCAAGCTGCTTTGCTTCCGTTTCGAATTGAATACTACCTTCTTTTTCTGCAAACAGTCCAAAATCAAAATAACCATTCGCTACCCTATTATGGCAATAACCAGCAAGTATATTTTTCCCCTTTTTCAGTGTCTTCACGATATGTTCGGGCAGTTTGACCCGATTATTTTTGCCTGTCGAATTCCCCGTATTAACAACTTCAAATCCGTTGACATACAAAATGGCATCATCATCGTGCGTAAATTCGATAAAAACAGGCTTTCCGGTGAGATCTTCATCAAGTTCAATTACTCTCCTGATCCAGATCTTAGGTTCCTGCCAATCCGTATTCACCTGAGGTTCTTTATCTTTGGTACCGAAAGGAGCGACGCCAGTTTTCCATTGCTCTGCATCGTACGAAGGTTTCATCCAATCTGAAGCGGGTTCGCTAATGACATAACTTCCGGTCCAGGCCGCATGTTCGCCCATCCGTGCCAAAGACAGAGGTTCAGCTTCTTCTTTTCCTAGGAAGCGATAGGATTTCCCATCCACTTTAAGGACGCCCAGTAAAGGAAATGACTTTCCAGTCCAATGGTGGACAACATCTGCATTCAATTCGTTGCTATAGGACCAAGCACTTGTATTGGGATCTATTGTTATTAAGGGATAGGCAGGCGCCCGAAGGTCATTCTTAGGAGGCTGTTTTTGTGCAAACGACGATACCGACTGACATACAATAGCCGCTGCAATTAGTAATTTTAATTTCATTGATTTGTATCAAATAGATTTAGGTTGACCGGTATATTTTCACCGTTAAATTTAGGCCGCAACTCGATTTGCGGCCATATCGCTATCAATTACTTGGTAGGTGCATTGTAGAGCGCACGATGAGCAGCGTTCAACTCTGCCTCAGGCATTTTGACAACTTTACGGTCATAAGTCATCAAGCCATTTGTTTCTACTTCCACATCTGTTGTCTGGGTATACACAGCGGCAGACAATCCCATAGGAATTAGACGTATCAAGTCATGGATCAGGCGTTTGTAACGCTCCAATAATTCCGTTTTATTCTTAAAACTTTGGTATCCCCAATTATCTTTTTGTTGCCATGAGTGTCCATCTATCGGCAAACCCAAACCTCCAAATTCACCCAATGCAAGCACTTGTTTGGCCCCAAACAAATTTGGATCAGGCATGGCTGCGTCTGGGTAATTATGGATATCCAAGATATGTCCAGTTTCCATAAAGTTACCGCCACTAGCGCTATTAACCAGTCTTGAAGGGTCATTAGCCATAGTCCACTCGGTAATTTCCTTGGTTTTGAATTGTCCCCAGGCCTCATTAAACGGCACCCAAATAACAATGCTTGGATAGTTATGCAATACCTCCATAATGGCTTTCCATTCTTTTTTGTAGTAACCTTCAGATTCCTGCGAACGCTGTTTATCCCGATTTCCACCAGAAATTTTCCCTGGCTGCATATCCCAATGATTTCCGCCAAGATCACCACTAGGCATATCTTGCCAAACGAGCATACCTATACTGTCGCAGTAACGGTACCAGCGCGCCGGCTCTACTTTGATATGCTTGCGGATCATATTGAATCCCATTTCCTTTGTTTTGATCACATCAAATTTCAAAGCCTCATCCGTTGGTGCTGTATGTAGTCCATCCGGCCACCAACCTTGATCCAATGGGCCATACTGGAAGGTAAAATGATTATTCAGCATCAACCGCTGAATACCATTTTCGTCTTTTTGCATGGCTATTTTCCGCATGGCAAAATAGCTTTTCGCTTGGTCAACAATCTTGCCCTTACGAATTAACTGGATTTCTAAGTCATAAAGTTTAGGGTTACTCGGCGACCATGGTTGCAAATTAGGTACTGCAAGATCAAAAGATGTATTGGGCTGCCCGACCTGTTCTTTCACAACTTTCCCCCCATCTAATGCACGGACCCTTATTTCATCACCCGCTTGGCTTTCTTCGACAGTAGCCTGAAATGCTAAGATCCCTTCATCCAATCGTGGTGTTTGTTTGGTATTAACAATATAAGATTGTGGAACACTTTCCAACCACACGGTTTGCCATATTCCTGTGACAGGCGTATACCATATCCCATTCGGCTTGTTCACCTGTTTACCGCGTGGTTGAGGTCCATCATCCGTAGGATCCCATACCCGGATGGCAATTTCCTGCTTTGCACCTTTTTTTAGAAAACTGGTCACGTCCATGGAAAAAGGGTCAAAACCACCCTCATGTCTTCCAACCAATTGGCTATTTACATACACATCACATTGCCAATCCACTGCCCCAAAATGCAACAGAACCTTGTTTTTATTGACAGACTTATCCAGTGTTATGGTATTATTATACCATAGTGCCTTATCTTTTCCTACTTCTTTACCAACACCCGACAACGCCGACTCAATAGCAAAAGGAACAAGGATATTCCCCTCCCATTGACGCGGAATCTCTTTATTACCTACTGGAGTAATTGCATATTTCCATAAGCCATTTAAATTTTGCCAATTGTTGGTTCTGGTTAATTGTGGTCTAGGATATTCAGGATGTGGCTTTTGTGCTGTTACTTTCTCGCCCCAAGGGGTTAATATATGTGACCCCGCGGGTTTCCAATCCTGAGCAAAGTTCAATTGTGCTGCCATCATCAAACTGGCAAAAAATAAGGTTTTCTTCATCATAAAAATCGTTAAGTCATTTATTTTATATCGTATTTACATTATTTCACGGTTGGAAAAGCAGCAATGCGTAAACGTGCTGCTCCCATGGGAATCAGTTCGACTTCCTGTACCTCGCCCATACTTTCCACTGGACTAAGTGGCAATACGCCTGTCAGACCATTTTCATCAATTTTCCACCCGTCAATACGTTTCGCTTTGACAAGGATAGAAATAGGTACTGCCTCTGCATCGAAGGGAAACGCATCCTTAGGCCACGCCCTTTTCACAACTTTCAATTGGTCTAATGTTTGCAACTGATTTTGTACAAGTCCGTAATTCCAGTCACTTGCAGGAAGGATTTCATAGGATGGCCATTTTGATGGATCTGCAGTCTCCTGCCATTTCGAATCGCCAATTGCCGAGGCTTTACTATCTTTTTTTACGTAGTTCTCTTTTATTTTGAGGGCATAGGTCAATGGTCCCCGTTGGATACTCACTGAATTTTTATTGGTTTTCCATGTTTTCAGATCAATGGTCATCGGTAAGGAGAGTTCGACTTTGTCACCGTCTTTCCATTTCCGTTCAATCCGAATATATTTTGCTCCAGCTTCAACCTGCTGGCTTTTACCATTGACAGTAACTTTCGCTTGTTTGGCCCAGGCAGGTATACGGAGATAAAAGGGAAAATTAACCGTTTTACCCTGTGTGCCTATTTTAAATCGCAGCGATTCTTCAAACGGATAATTGGATTCTTGTCTGATCTGAATGGCTTGATTGTTTCCGACCTTGATTTCAGCTTTTGATGCGGCATAAAGTACCGCGGCTACACCATTGTCATTGGTTGCCATATACAGATGTTCGGCATAATACGGCCAACCCTGACTATGGTTGTGTTGACAGCAGCGGGAACTGAAGGGATTCATCATTAAAAATGGCCCGTTATTATCAATTCCAGGGGCATGATTATGGCTGTCGCTGATAGTCATATTCGGGCTCGTGATATACCGCAACGCTTTAAAATCGGCTGTTACAGCTGCGGGGTAGGTATTAAATGCAACTTCTTCGGCATGATCTGCCCAAAAAGGGTCTCCGGTTATTCCGAGAAGGATCTCGTTAGAGGCCATCTGTTCCACCATACCACAGGTTTCTACCCCTTGACGGGGGTCGGTATATCCTGGCCGGGCATTTTCATCAGCACCGAACATACCCCCTGGAACCTGACCAAATACCTGCCGGACATAATGAAAGTTAGCGTAGGTCGCTTTCAGATCGTCACTCGACTTGCTTTTCAAATAATAGGTTGCTGGCTCTCTGAAACATTGGGCAACATTGACGTTATGCCAATTGGGCAAATCGTCTTTCTGCCGCCAATTGGCGGTATTCCGATGGATTTTATCCGCCAAATCCATCAACCATTCATTACCTTGTGTTCTGTTATAGAGCCAATAAACGGATAGCAAATTGTCACCACCACGACTGTTCTCCCAATAATCCTTGAGAAAAAAACTATCCGGCAAATTGGCCTGCCATTTAAAATAATTGGTCATCAACGTTAAAACACGCTGGTCAGCGCTATATTCAAAATAAGATTGCAGGCACCATAACATTAACATATTACCCCAAAGATCCGGTTTGTTATTACGCAGTATCAATGGGCCAAAGTATCCATCAGGACGCTGGCTTTTAAGGGCCGCTTCTAACCAGATCTTTGACTCCGCTATGATTTTAGGATCCTTCAAGATGTAGCCCAAATTAGCGTAGCCTTTTAACCAATAAGGAACTTCTTCCCAACCATAGTCTCCTTTCCCATCTGTACTTAGCCAAGCATTATTTTTCTTGGATAGCCAAGCGCTAATTTCTCCCAAATGGCCTGTAAGACCATCTTTCTGCAGCTGCAGATATTTCCCAAGCCAACCTTCGGGTACGATGCTTCCTACAGGTAATTTTAGCAGGGCATTCTGTTTTAAAGGCAATCGGTTATTAATATAGTTTAAATTTTTCCCCTGCACCGGCAAATGATCAACAGCAATTACGACATTGCTTTGCGCTGAACTTAGAAAACAAATTCCAATCAAATAAGATAATAAACCGATTTTTTTCGTCATTGTTGGCTTGATTAGTTTATAACAGATTATCCAAAAATAAGGTTTAATGAATGAGTTGGATGATTGATTTTTCTCAAAAAACTGCCTATTTGTATCAAATCAATAAAACGCAACTGCAAAATGCATTTAAGCCTATTAAATGAAGAAAGCGCACCACTTCACAGCGGTGCACTTTCAAACCAATCACTATTAAATATGTATTATTTTACCGAAAAACGATACAGGGATTTCGTCTGATAAACTTCTCCAGGGTTAAGGACTGTTGTTGGAAAAGCAGGTTGATTCGGAGCATCCGGGAAATGCTGCGGTTCTAGACAAAAAGCGGTGCGAAATGAATCTTTTTTTCCATTCTTCAATTGTACCTGCTCGTTCATAAAATTGCCACTGTAAAACTGTATACCCGGTTCAGCCGTCAATATATCCATGACGACACCTGATTTATCACCGACCACATGCGCCGCTTTATACCAGTCTCCTTCCTTTTCTCTACTCAATACAAAATTATGATCATATCCCTTTCCAAAGCTAAGTTGCTGGTCATTTGCGTTGATATCTTCTCCAATCGACTTTAAATTCGTGAAATCAAAAGGCGTTCCTTTCACCGAAGTCAACTGTCCAGAAGGTATCAAGGTGCTGTCAACAGGTGTATATTGGTTGGCAAACAACTGAAGTTGATGATCCAGAATTGTACCGCTTCCCTCACCATTTAAATTAAAGTAAGCATGATTTGTTAAGTTGATCACCGTCTTTTTATCGGAGGTAGCCCGGTAACCAATCATCAATTCGTTATCGTCGTTAAGCGTATACGTCACTTCCATTTGAATATTGCCCGGAAAGCCCTCATTTCCGTCCGGTAAGGTATAGGCAAAAGTAAGCGATGATGGATCGGAAGATTTTAATGACCATTGGGCAAAATGCACCCCTTTGAAACCGCCATGTAAGGTATTGGGGCCATTATTTACCGCCAACGTATAGGTTTCGTCACCCAGTTTAAATTTCCCTCCGGCGATACGATTGCCAAAAGGTCCAACGATGGTACCGAAAAATGGCTCTTTTGGATTATTATAATCAGAAGCTTTAGAAAATCCTAAAACTACATCGCATAACTCCCCTTTATTATCTGGAACCCACAAACCGACTAATCGTGCGCCAAAGTTGGTGAAGTAAGCCTGCACGCCATTTTTATTGCTCAATTTATAGAGGTAAGCCTGTTTTTGATCAATGGTTGCGCGGAACTGCACAGTATCCATCAGGGCCGCTAAAGAATCTGCTTTAGGAGTTTTGGAACCAGTCGATTGCTGACAAGACACACAAAAAGCGAGCATTGCAGAAAGACCAAGCAAGGTCATTTTTCCTTTCATTCGTCGTATTTTAAAATGGTTTATAATCTTTGTTTAGATAGAACTTGTGTCCTTTTCTAGATTTTTTATAATTTTAGCGATTACTATACATAGGCTAAAGTCTTAAATTTTTGAGAAATTTTAAGATTAAATTGTTTCATTTTAGCACTATTTTGTATCAATAACCAAATGATCATGATCAACCTGAAGTCTCTACGCTTTCTATTCTTTCTGTTTCTTCCACGGTTGCTCTATGCACAGCCCTATTATTTTAATCATTATCAAATTAATGAAGGCTTGTCAAACAATGCAGTTATCTGTAGTATGCAGGACAGTCATGGCTTTCTTTGGTTTGGTACAAAGGATGGGTTAAATCGCTTCGACGGCAATAATTTCAAACATTTTGACGCCCCGAGCCTTGGGAAAAACACCCTAGGTGGCAACAACATCATTTCGCTGACAGAAGACTTTCGAAAAAGAATATGGATTGGTACAGATCAGGGAATCTACTGCTACGATCCCGTGGATGAACAATTTAGACTTTTGAGCAAACAATTTGAAAATGCAGATGTCCCTGTTATCATTACCGATCAACGCAAAAAGATTTGGTTTATATCCAATGGAATGCTCTATTACCATGATTTGATGAGTCATGAAATTCGACAATTGACTAAATCAGACCTGTACATCACCTCCATCAGCTGCACGAAAAACGGAACGGTGTTTTTTGGCACTCCTGAAGGGAAGATTTTCCAAATAGATGCTGCGGGCACCCCTGTGCTGATGCTCGACTTTCAAGCAAAATATGGTGCTAAAGATTGGTTTAGTATTGAGAAAATAAAAGAAAATCGCGAAGGAGATCTATTGATCGGCACTTCCAAAACCGGGGTCTATAGCTACCGATTCAAAGACAAATCGCTTAAACCCATACTGGGCCCCCAACAATTGAAGCAATTTCTCTATGTAAGAGATATTTTACAGCCAAACGATCATGAATATTGGTTTGCAACAGAATCTGGTCTCTTTATATATCAAATAGCTAGTCAACAATTCATCAATATTCAAAAAGAGCAAGAAAACCCTTGGGGCATATCCGACAATGCTATTTATAACGTCTTACAGGATAAAGACGAAGGTATCTGGTTGGGGACGTATTTTGGTGGAATCAACTATTATCATAAAAACAACAGTATAATCGAAAAATTCCTGCCACAGGACCGCCCAGGGAGCTTAAAAGGGTCTGCCGTACGCATTATAAAAAAGGATATCGACCATAATATTTGGATAGGCACCGAAAACGGTGGATTATCAAAACTCGACCCCATATCGGGTAGAATTCAAAACTTCTCGGACAAACAAGGCAATCTGGCAAATAACAACATCCATGGAATTCTCCCTATTGGCGACAAATTGCTGATAGGCACTTTCGTCAATGGTCTCGACATTTTTTCGCCCAAGCTTCAAAAAGTTATCTATCACATCGACCGCAACAGTAAAGTGGCATCATCCGATCTCCAAAGTAATTTTCTATTTTATCTCTACAAAACCCGGAAAGGGGATATTCTCGTAGCTTCAACGCGTGGATTATACCGCTTTGATTTTGATAAAAAATCGTTCCACCTCATCAATAATGTTCCAGAATATATGTTTTACACAAGCATTTTGGAAGATAAAAAGGGGAATATCTGGGTAGGCACGTGGCGAGATGGACTGTTTTGTTATCACCCGACGACGCGTTACTTCAAACATTACACACATCGCCAGAACGACTCTAGCTCCTTGGCAAATAATAGGGTCAATAGCTTATTTGAGGATTCTCAACAGCAGATTTGGATAGCCACAGAAGGTGGAATGGCAAAGAAAAAAATAAATCAAGAGGGCTTTCAAAACATTGGTCTAGCGGAAGGAATGCCCAGTAATGTGACGCTAGCCTTCTTAGAAGATAAACAAGATAATCTTTGGGTGAGTACGTCTAAGGGCTTGGTACGCTACCACCTTCCCAATGGTAGAAAACGGATTTTCAACTTGGAGTCAGGCCTTCCGACTATTCAGTTCAATTACAATTCATCTTTTGATGATGAGAATGGAAACTTCTATTTCGGCACCATCAATGGACTTATTCGCTTCAACCCGGAAAAGCTAAACCAAATTAACTATAAGAATCAAATACCGATTTATATCACTAATTTTTACATCAACAACAGAGCGATCAATCAATATACCGATCCCAATATTCTATCCAAATCAATATTATTCACTAAGAATATAAAACTAAAACACGACGAATCATCTTTCAGCCTTGATTTTGCGGCTTTGCATTATCAAGCCCCCCACTCTATTCATTATAGTTATAAGATGGAAGGCCTTGACGACAAGTGGATAGACATTACAAGCAATCAACGTGCATATTTTACCAAGCTCTCTCCCGGAAAATATATTTTTACAGTAAAAGCAGAAGATCCCAATGGCAATACAATCCCTACTTTTGCTAGTCTTAAAATCACGATCCTTCCACCGATCTGGGCAAGTGTACCGGCCTTTATTTGCTATGCATTAATAGCCGCTGGACTGATTATATTTATAATTTATCATTTTAATGAAAAGATCAAACAACGCAATCGCCAACATCTCTTAACCGTACAGAACCTACGCGAACAAGAACTCTATCGTTCAAAAATCAATTTCTATACCGATGTTGCGCATGAAATACGCACGCCATTGACCTTGATCAAAGCCCCCCTAGAAAAACTTATGGATAAGGTAGATCACAATCCCGTCACCGACAAACTATTATTGACCATGCAAAACAACACGGAGAAACTAATTGCCCTTAGCAATCAATTGCTGGATTTTAGGAAAGTCGAAACGGAAGGGTTTAAATTGCACTTTGAATCAGAAAACATCAGCCTGATGGTTCAGGAAATCATCGGTAACTTTACAGTGACTTTACAGTCGCAAGGAAAACAGATTGTATCGAAAATTATACCCGATATTATCGGTCAAATCGATGCGGACGCATTTGACAAGATATGCTATAACCTATTGAATAATGCCCTTAAATATTCCTTATCCTTTATTGAGGTAAATTTGAATATGGATATACAGAAAAATATTTTTATATTGACCGTGAAAAACGACGGCGCTTTAATTCCTTCAGAAGAAAGGGAAAGAATTTTTGAACCATTCAATCGCTTAAAACAAAATAAGAATGTTCCTGGAAGTGGTCTGGGCTTGGCATTGACAAGATCCCTAACGTTGAAACACCAAGGTACCTTGTTATATACTACAAATGACCTTCAATTGAACGTATTCACTTTGACGTTACCTTTGAATCACAATACAAATCCATAATTATGAATGCCAAATCCAATTTATTACTAGTAGATGACCATACCGAACTGCTCGAATTCATCGCAGATGATCTCAATGAAGATTATCAGATAACGACAAGTTCTAATGGAAAGCAAGCGTTGGATTTACTCGCTTCTGAATATTTCGATCTGATTGTAAGCGATGTAATGATGCCGGAAATGGATGGTTTTGAGCTTTGTCAAAGAATCAAGGAAAATATCGCTTATGCACACATTCCAGTGATACTTTTGACTGCAAAAAATAGTATTGAATCAAAAATTCAAGGACTGGAATTTGGTGCTGATGCTTACATTGAAAAACCTTTTTCGCCTGCTTTTTTGAGGGCGCAAATAGCTAGCTTGTTAAAGAACCGGATAAAGGTTAAAGAGTTTTTTATCAAAAATCCAATGTCCCAAATACAGCAGATTGGCCAAAACCAAAGTGAACAGGAGTTCTTGCTGAAAATTGAAGAAATTATTATGCAGCACCTCGATGATCCACAGTTCAATGTGGACCGCATGGCCGACATTCTCTGTATGAGTAGACCTACACTGTACCGCAAAATCAATGTTGTATCGAGCCTCTCGCCCAATGAATTGATTAATTTGACCAGGCTCCGAAAAGCAGCAGAACTGCTTATTCAAAAACAGTATAAAGTGTACGAAATTTCAAATTTATTAGGTTACAGTTCCGCAACACATTTTTCGCGTAATTTTCAAAAACAGTTTGGACAAAGTCCAACTGAATTTCAGGAATCACAATCGAGGGGAACTATTACTTGAACCATAATCTCCATTCTAGACACATTAAACTTAGGTTAACAGGCAGCCTTTCAATACATATGTCCGAAATTAAATTCAAATTGCTCTTCAATTGGAATAAATAAAAGAACCAGATTTGCTAGGAATCTGGTTCTTTTTTTAGAATCGGATCTGCCGATTGAAGCATATTTTAGCTCAGGTTTTCCTGATACAGATTGGTATCTTTATCTTAACATCGAGGTTACCATTCAATATCTACCTGAACACCATCAGGACTATTTTCAAATCCCAGTAAATAGGTTTTTGTTCTCGTATCCCAATTTGCTTCTGAAAAGACATTGTGTTTACCTACCAAAATACGCTTTGGCTTATTAGGCAATAATATACGCGAAATGTTGGTCGTATTAATCGGGCTTTTTGCAGTAAATGAATACCGATGATTAGCCGTTATTTCGTTGTAGATACGACTTGCGGAGGCCAACACCTGTGGTTGTTGTTTGTTCTTTATGTGATCGATATTCACAAACAAACACTGCTCATTCGGCTGTATACTTTTAGACGTGATAATGGGCAAAGTCGGATCGTAAAGATCGATTAGATTTCCCTTAACCTGATAAGGAAGATTGCTCACACTCTCATCCAATACAGCTACCATATCGTAATTGCCTCGCGTCAGTGTAAAATAATTTTTAAATTGCAGCTTTTCCCCTTTACCATTACTTTCATAAAGATTCTTGGTCACATCCAGCAGTTTCTGACTGTTATCAGGTTTAATCACAAATTCCTTAGGATCGGATCGTAATACGTACAAAGTGCCTTTCCCATACCTGTATTTTCCCTCTTTTGCCATTTCGTCCTTCAGTCCCATCTGCTCAAATAGATGATCGGATGGCCTTTGATACTTTCTACCATTCCTATTCCACCATTCCTGTACCGATTGAAAAGGATCAAGATCCGTTCCACAATACATTAAGACGCCACCATTTTTTACCCAATCTGCAAGGTACTGATGTGCTTTAGGGGCTAACGGTTTCATATTGGAATAAGACATGAGCAGGACTTTCGTGTCCGCGAGAGCATTCTTGACCGCTAAATTCTCCAAATGAACTGTTTTTATAGGTACCCCGCGTTTTAGGAAAGGAAGGGCGAGTCCATAAAAGTTGGCTAATTGTGGATCATCATATCCTGCATGTGTCGGAAAACGCTGGAACATCAATGAATTTGCCAAGAGCACACTGATCCCTGTCGATCCAGAGACTTTGCCGGTTGATTTGGGCATACTGTTCAGGCTATTAATCATAACCTGCATCTGGGTCGAATAATGTCTTGGTATTTTTTCTTTTTGATCACTATTAGCGCTTGTTTTATACAGTCCCTCATAAATACGTTCGGGCCAGGGCATCACCTCATAATTGGCGATATTTGGATATAAAAGCTGTGCTGTGAATGTCGCCTGATAGTTTTTCTTATAATCGGCCCAGTCCCGGGGCCAATCTTCGATCGGATCTGTCAAAAAAAACATCTTCCGTCCGGTAGGAGCCGTCATAGATTCCATTGCACCATATTCCAAAAATGCCGTTTCGAAAACGCGTTCTTTCGCTAATCCATTAAAATAATTCGGTTCACGTGAAGTTCCTGTCCATACCTGCGCGATATAACCATCCACACAGGGAAGAGAAGCCAAACTCGCTTCGGGACTGACGATCATCCACTGCGAATAGTTGATCAAAGAGTGCGTCGGCACATAACATTTTACTTCCATCCCCTTGGTTTTACCGTAAGATTTAGCATAAGTAAAGACTTCATTCAGCGCATGGAGATATAAAGCATACTTTAACTTATTGGATAAGTAGGTGTTCTCTGGCGACTCATGCTGTGGTCGCCATTCAAAACCATAGTATTTTTTCCATTCTTTTTTAAACGATTCACTGTATCCGGCACGTGCCCAGAATTCCGGTTCCTCCATAAATATGGCGTCGATGCCAGCATCAATGACCCTTTTGACATGCATCTGCTTGATATATTTTAAATAATTTTCAGTAGGAACGATATAGGGTACCATATGACCATGCCAGATGGTATCGCCTTTGACATCGACCTGTCCCTCATCCAAGTGCATCTTCCCATCCCATTTCCCTGTAAAGTAATCTTGGTACTCGCCCCAGGCAATCCCAGTCATAAAATGAACAATATACCCCTTATCGCGCCAGGACTTGACACGTTCTTCAAAAGGGGGCTTTCGGGATTTGTCGGATGGATTCCCTCCTGTTCCATAGACCATCACCGCGTCCGCCCGATTATCGATTGTAGGGCGCCACTCGCTGGAGGTTTGAAATGTCGTCTTTACCGGATCTCTCTCTTGGGCGACCGTCGTCAACGCCGCCAACATTATTAACGAGAGTATATTCGTTTTTATCATAATTTATTGTCTATTTCTTTACGTACGGTTTACGCCTATATTCCCCCTACTATTCAACAGGTTTAACCCATTAGATCGAGCAAATGAGGAGTGAGCCAGTCCTATTGAAAATTCAAATTTTATCATGGTATTTTTAACAGACTGGCTCAACATGGCTACAGATTCCCTTAGGGAATATCGACCCTTTTGGCTTCGTTGTAATTCCATCTGCGCGTTCCCGTTCCACGGGGAGTGTCGTAATTAATTCGCGAGGCTGCCCGAATGAAAACAGTCCGCCCTTTTGGGATTTCTCCCACAGATTCGAGATCAATAACCTGCCCTAATTTTGCGTTAAAACTGTTGCCCCCATACTCGATTTTGCTAGACCAACGTTCGTCCCGCGCTCTATACCCTACCGTGGAGGAATAGCTGACAAAGAATTGTATATCTGTCACATTTAAAAAATCCCCATTATAATTTCCCAAAGGTTCAATTTTATCCCGAAAAAACTGTTCGGTTATGGCGCGGGTAACTTTTACCTTGGCTTTTACCTTTCCGTTTTCCACAACCGGATTTCCGACCCATTCGACTTTGAGAAAAGGATGCACCTCCATCTTGATTTCATGAGAGCCATTCAGCTCCATGTTTTTGCTGTCATCTGATAGCACCTTCCCATCGCCATCGGTACGCACCAATGGAATAAAAGGTCCATCAACAGTGATATTGTAATTACCTTTAAACAATTTCGTGTTCTGAAACGTTCCGTCAGGCATACAATAGAAATCAGGGTTGTGTTCCACATTATCGCCCCAACTGAGTTCTTTTAACCGAACGCGAATCCCCTCACTTCCCTGATCGGTCAATATGGGTTCGCCGGTCGATGCGTCGACCACAACACCTTTTAATGCCACCGAAGGCGCTTCATAATTATCTGCCTCAAAAAGGCTGCACGAACTTAGCATACATAGGATGCCTATCGCGCCGAAAACACTATTTTTCATCTCTTTTACGTTTAGTGATGGTTTGAATATTCCGAATTGATTTGCTTGCTATTTTCCGGAACGCTGCTCCACCAGTCATTCACTTTGTTATTAGAATTTCAGACCTTCCAAGTGACCTGTGCTTAGCGCCTCTACGCTCTCAGCACAGCATACTTATTTATCGGTTAGGTTGCTGGTCAATCACGGGACTTTTAGCTACCTCTCCTCCGGGGATTTCAAAATAATAGTCTATAGGTGTATACCGGAATGTTTTGGTACTTACCCATTGAAATCGTGCATCAAAGAAGTATTTACCCGTTGAGGTGGAAAAAAATGGATATAACCCCCTGAACCTAAAATTTTCATTGTTGCTATATAAATTTTTATCCTTCTGTGTTCCCCAAAAACCATCCCGGCCTTCAAAATGCAGCACTCGCCATCGACGCAAATCCCATTTTGCTTTATGTTCAAACGCAAGTTCCTTGCGACGCTCTCTCCGGACAATATCTCTTCCGGCATTATCTCCAGAGATCGCACCTGTTAGCAAATCTGCTCCCGCGCGCGAGCGAATCTCATTGACAGCACTGGTTGCCATCTGTAAAGGGTCGCTTCCATCAGTAGGATTCGCACCCAGCATTTTGAGTTCGACAGCTGCTTCAGCTGCATTTAATAAGACCTCAGCGTAACGCATTAAAATAAAGGGCTGATCAGATTTCCCTTCCCCTACTTCTTTTGCTGGATTTGTATTCAGCCATTTACGCACATAAAAACCAGTTAATGTCGCTTCACCATTATCAAAGAATGGTCCTTCGTTTCCGGCAGCATTCATTTTTTGTCCATTATAATCAACAGTTTGCTGACCACCACCATCTCTTGGACTCAGGTAAAGCGTCTTTGGTGAACCTGTGTAAGCACCCAGCTGTTGGTAACGTGTATCCGCGCTTGCATAAGAATAATCCGTGAACAGCGGCTTTATGGGTGCTGAACCGGTGTAAATGCCCGCCCGTATTTCCATTTTTCGATCCTTAAAAATATCATCGGGAAAGATAACATAAGCACGCAAGCGAGGTTCAGCATTTTTAAAGAAGTCCATCGGTTTGTCGTACAGTCTATACTCCCCGTCCTTGCTGCTTTGTCCGGTAGTCACTTTAACTGTGCCGTCGGCGTATTTGTCAAATCCATCAAACAGTTCCATAAAATCTACCGTTGGACAAGTACCCGCAGACAGTGGCGATCGAAAAGTGAAGGGCGAACTAAATGCATCAAAACTATGTGTCAATGTCGGATAAACATATTGTTTAACGTATATATTTTCCGGACTACTGAGGTCACTAAACATGTCCACCATATTTTGATACTGAGCTTCTTTATCGTTCGCTGCCCATTTCTTTTTATACAGCGAATACCCCCCAGCTGCTATTACCTGTCGAGCTGCGGCGTAAGCTTCTCCAAAGTACTTTTGTGATGCAGCTCTTGCTGTGGTGGCATCGAAACCGATCACCCGTACACCAGTTTTTCTTCCGAGACCAGTCAAGCGACCAGAAACAGTTTCATTATATTTGGCCACACTTCCAGCATAGAGCATGGCTTCGGACTTAAAAGACAGGGCTACGAACTTGTTGGAATAACCTGTTTTGGGACTCTTCGCCATGAGTAATTTAATGGCCTCATCGTAGTCTTTGAGGATTTGATTCCAGGTATCTTCCTCACTGGAACGAGGTATTTCCAGATTATCCAATGTATTCGGATATTGCAGTTCTTTCGTCACCAAAGGAATTCCCCCGAAGCGTCGTGCCATGGCGTAGAATACGGTTGCCCGAACATAGTATCCCTCACCTAAGTAATGATTATAAAGTTCTTCAGAAAATTTATCCTTGTAATTCGGTAGAGTTTCAATGAGATGATTGGCATCCCGAAGTAATTCGAACGCTCTTTCCCAATACGCTGTCCGCTCGCCAGTAAACGAAGTACTAATTCCATCCCTGGTCACAGCTTCGCCCGTTCCTTCAATTCCAATGGCAGCCAGCCAACCATTAAATTCTATCCCCCATTGTGCCATATACTTAAAATCTTCAAAAGGCATTAGGCTGTACATCCGAGCCATATAGATATCCATACCGGCTGGGGGATTCAATAGATCTTGATCTGTGACAATATTTTTTGGCGTGATATCCAGATCGGCACAACCTATAAATCCGATGGAGCCAGCTAATGATAATATAACGAGTAATTTTTTCATCTGTATAAATTTGCTTTTCAATTGTGATGAAGCTATCCGATTTATCCATTCCCCAATAAGATTAAATAAATCATGATGGCTCCATCGTAATGTATTTTTTGCTTGCTAAAAAGTAAGCGATAAGCCTAATGAATAGGTTTTATTCAATGGATACATCCGACCTAAATTATCGTCTGGGTGTTCGGGATCCACATATCGCACGCCTGTGATCGTAAATAAATTGTAAGCATTTGCATAAACACGTAATCGCATCGATGAGGAGGATGGTTTTAAATTCGAAAAGGTGTAGCCCAATTCAATGCTTTTAAGACGTAAATAAGCTGTACTCACCCGATTAAATTCAGAATTGGATTTTGGGTATCGTCCTGTGAAACCATAATAGCCCTGCACCCATTCTGTTGCGGGATCATAAGGATCGGCCAATGGATTAACAGGGTGCCAGCGGTCAAGATATTGCTCAAGCGTTCCGCCTCCGTTTGTGCCCCATATTGCATAAAGAGGTTCTTTATATTCCATTGACCCCAAAGCTGAGCCTTGAAATAAAAGGTTAATATCGAAATTTTTATACGCAGTTTCGATATTCAAACTATAATTGACCCAAGGCGTTTGGTCAAAGGCAAATGGGTGTTCATCCTGATCGTTAATTTCGCCATCCCCGTTCCAATCCAGGTATTTATAATCTCCAGGCAATACATCACGTTCCTTGTAAATTGGATAGCTCCAGATATCGGCCCAATTTTCAAACCGTCCTGCCGATTCATAGCCAAATTGTATTCCTTGATACCGGTCATTGAAGTTGTCATTACGCCAACGGTCGTACGAGTTTTTGTACGGACCATTTTGAACTGCTGTGAGATATTTATTTCTGGTCACCGTGGCAATCGCGCGAATATTATAGGAGAAATCGTTGATTTTATTACGATGTTTCAATTCCAATTCCATTCCCATATGACGATCACTATTGGCATTTTCCATCGGGGCTATGGCCCCGATTACCGTAGGAAATTCACTTGTACGCCTTTGAAATAGCCCTGATCGCGTTCGTTCAAAATAATCTAAGGTAAAACCAAATAAACCGTTCCAGCCTTCAAAATCTAAACCGACATTGAAGGTTTTCGCTTTATACCAAGTAATTAATTCATTGGCGATAGCCTTTCGGCTTACGCCCGTAATGTATTTATCACCGAACATATAGCCTGGCGCGTATTGATTGTTATATCCATTTTCAGCATTTCCGCTTGTAGCAGGATAAACATACCCAGGCACCCAACCAAAATCCCATGAATCTGACAAGTCGTCACCCAGCACACCGTAGCTACCGCGTAATTTGAGTTGATTGACAAAAGAGAGTGCGTCAATCGATTTGAAAAATGGTTCTTCAGAGATACGCCATCCTATAGAAGCGGAAGGGAAAAAACCCCATTGATGCCCTTTTGCAAAACGGGAAGATCCATCATAGCGAAACTGGAATTCGGCAATATAACGTCCAGCAAAATCATAGTTAACACGTCCAAATAGCGCAGACTTCGCTTCATTATAGTAGTCACCGATTCCGCCATACATGGAAGTCATTTGTCCGTCTTCTACACCAGCGAGCAATTGATCTGAACCAAAAGCAAGATTTTTCAATCCATAGAAGTTATCACCATCGTTTTTTTGTGATTCCCAGCCCGCAAGCACAGCTAGCTTATGTTGCTCCGCAAAAGTTCGATCATAATTCAAAATAAATTGTCCCAATACCTGTTGCTTATCATAAAACTCCCGCTTCATTTGATTTGGACTGCTCAAGTTATAGAGTTTCTGATCATATTTACCTGTTGTTTTATTCAATGCATACTGATAATATTCCTTTCTGAACAGGGAATTGTTATCCGCACGGTAATCGTAACTAATTAACGCTTTTGCTGAAAATCCTTGAAGCAAAGGGGATAAATTACTCAAATCATAATTTAACGCAGCGGAAGATTGAAAAGTCTTCTTTTTGAATTTGCGATAGCCGGAAATAGCGGCATCCATCATCGCGACGGTATTTTGTTCTAAATCTAGTCCCTCATAATTTAACAAGATATTGTCAGGATCTGCGTATGCAGGAAACAATACACCCTGACGCCAATAATTCCGAATGATATCAACAGCACTGTTGTAAGGATTATTTTGCTGATCGGCCATCCCGCTGATATTTAAGTCAAGTTTCAATCCCTTGGCCAATTCTGCCGAAATATTGGACCGTAAGTTGTATTTATTATAATTAAGATCACCTGATTTAAAAAAGCCTTGCTGGTAGGAATAACCACCCCCAATATAATATTGAACTTTATTACTCCCACCTGAAAAGCTAATATCGTGTTGAGTCTGCGGCGCATATTTTGAAAAGATCAGACCGGTCCAATCGGACGAACGTCGTGTCCCATTTCTAAAATCTTCAAAATCTTTATCGGTATATATGGGACTGCCACCATTGATATTGTTCATGGATTTCTCATTGTAGACCGTCATGGCACTGATTGCATCAGCCAATACAGGCAGTCCCGAAGGCCTTTGAAAAGTATAAGATCCATTATAATTGACGTTCGTCTTCCCTTCCTTTCCCTTTTTTGTCGTTACCAGTACCACACCGTTTGCCGACCTCACTCCATAAATGGCAGCCGATGCATCCTTTAGTACCGAAACGTCTTCAATATCACTCGGGTTGAGACGTTGAAAGTCTTCACTTGTACGGGGTACCCCGTCAATTACGACTAAGGGAGCTCCCATGCCACGTATATCAAAATTTGCACTATAAGCTCCTGGCTCTGCACTCTTCTGCCAAACGCGTACACCAGCCACCCGACCAGTTAGCATATTCTGCGGATTTTCGTTTTTCGTCTGCCTCATTTCTGTCCCCTTGACAGATGCAATGGCACCGGTTAGTGATTGTTTACGCTGCGTACCATAACCGACTACAACAACTGTTTCCAACTGCATATCATTGCTTTGCAATACAACATTAATCGTGGATTTCCCATCAGTAACCTCTTCCTTAGCGCTGAAGCCAAGAGACTTAAATAATAGTTTTTTCCCTTCAGGAACACTAATGGAATAGCTTCCGTCCGCGTTGGTCGTTGTCTCTATACGACTATCTGCGTTCTGAACCGATATCGTCACTCCAGCAATCGGCTTATTGTTACTATCCAATACTTTTCCCCTGACATTCCGTTGTTGGGCCCATCCGATGGACGGAATACCCAGCGCCATCAGCACAAGCAGTGTGCTGAGTCGCCGCTTCGATTTCCCTATATCCTTTTTCATCTTAATAAATTGGTTTTAACTAGTGATTGTGCTATTTGAAGTATTTCATGAGCTTGTAGGCTCGGTTTTATTGGTATTTGTTTCTAAAGTAAATCTTGCTTCCGTTGATCTTCTACCTCATCCAGTTATTTCCCGTCATGAGCGTGAGCCAGCATTGCGTACTGTGCCGCATAGGCAAACATGAACATTCCCTCTAGGTTATTTTTACCTTTGTCTGCATGCCATCCCCCGAGAAGATCTTGCGGTAATAAGCCTGAACGTAAAAAGCGCGTATATCCATAGTCTAAATTCTGTTGAAACGATTCCTTATAACTTCCAGCTTTTTTGAAAATTGGAGAAATCTGAAGAAACCCTCGAAGCAATACACCATTAAACCAGTTGTTAAATCCATCCGAAGCATAAGTATAGTGCGCAGGAACCTGCGAACCTAGTTTAGCAAAATATTGGAAACTGGCATCGGCCAACTGCTCGCCGTCTTCCAAATAGATTTTTGATTGGGTCGCCCGATACAGATCAGCAGCTCCAGAAATCATTGTGCCGCTGTTATAGGAAAAAGAGGTGCCAACGGCTTTCCTCAGTTGGGTGTTTTTTCGGTACTTTATGCCATCCACTATTTCGTAGGCAATACTGCAATCTGGATAACAATCGCCCAGCATATCATCATATACACCTTTATCGTTCAATAGATGATCCTTTTGCCAAGCGTAAATCCTTTTAGCAAAATCCAAATAAAACTCGCTCTTCCGAATCGTTTTGGAACGACGGGATTGTTGGTCTTTTATATCAATATACCGGTATGTTATGAGGTCCTTCTTGGATTTATAGATTTCGTGTAACCAAACCAGCGGGCTAACCATTGGTGCATTGCTACAGGCGTGTTTCGTTACATAGCCCGGTCCCCACGGTATCCCACCATTTTCATGCCCTCGATTATCGGGTGTACAGTCCCATCCATCGAGGACATAAGCAGTCAGATACTCGGCTTCTTTTAGATATGTATCTTTACCAGTCAGACGGTAACCCTCTATCAACTCCCGTATCATCCACATCTGATCGTCATAAACATTGAGAACGCCGGTTACATTGGCTTTACCTTTTTCCCCAACACGATCTACAGCGTAAACTGTCCAGTCCTGTGTCTGCGTAAAGGAAATAAGGTTGAAGGAACCTAAATAATAGGCTGCATTACCATGGAGCTGGGCCAACAGGTTAACATAGCGCTTATAGTATTGATCAAATAAACGATGGTTCCCATTTTCTTTCTGCGACTTGAGACCACCTAAGATGGCATTGACAGCCTCTATCGAGGCGGAATACATCCATACACTTGCTTTTTCTTGGGAGCGCACCTTTGTATCCGGGTTATAAAAACGATACATAGCTTGTCCATCAGCCGAGAAATAAACTTCCATTGATCGTTCAAAAAGTTCCATCGCACGGAGTAAGTTTTGCTCTTGAATATTGTGACTGTTTTTGATATCGGCAACGGAAAAAGATGTTTGTGCCTCGGCATATCCATACGGAACAATCATCATGGATACAGAAGCAACAATAACAAATTGCAGCTTTTTAAAGACTTTCATAAGTAAGATTTTCGATTTATAATTAGTTCGAGTTTCTACCGGAAATACCTGTAGGAATTCGAACGCAAGGTAGTATTGACTGATTATTTTTTGGGTTAAATTTGGGTTAAAACGCAAAAATAAAACGATAACCCTTCCCGCTATTTGTTTTTATATTATCATTAATGATACAAATGCCACTTGGTGATTGTAACATAGGTTTTATTTTATTGGCCGCTTTTTTTTGCATACTTTTAACGCTGTTAGATATTGATAAGGGATATCCTAACCGTTACGATTTCATTAAAAGCCGACAAGGGGCAACAGGTAATATGAAGCAGCTCATTGTCGACGACGAATTGGTTTAAGTTTTTGATTGTGCTATGCCACGCTGTACACTATATATTGTTTTTTTGCTTTTAATTCCGATACTTTCCCTATCTCAGGGGCTCAAGTTTAGCGCCGGCCATGAACCTATAGATAAACGAACCTCCTATGAATTATTTAATAAAAAGGATATTTCATTTGAGAAGCAGTTTACCTTAGCATTTGAATTATCCATTTATTCATCAAACTCATTAGGTAATATCTTCCGTGTCAAGAATAAAGACAACAATACGATTTATAATCTGTTTTATGATGAAGAGGGAGAAAATTGTATCTTCCGACTGAATGAAGAAGGTAAGACTAGTCTGATCATCGCGAAAATAAATCAACAGCGCCTGTTTAAGGAGGAATGGATAAACATTCAGTTGACCTTTAATCTTGAAGAGCAAGCATTTAAGCTCAAGATCCAGGATCAGACGTTTGAATCACCAAGGGTCAAGCTACCACAAGTATACACTCCCCGGATTATTTTTGGAAAAAGTGATTATCTAATTGATGTACCTATGATGTCCATCAAAAATGTACGTATTGGAAATGCAACGCATCAGTACTTCTTTCCACTAAAGGAGAATGCGGGAGGTATTGTCCACGATGAAGACGGCAATGCTTACGGGAGCGTTTCCAATCCAACATGGCTGATTCTAGATTCTTACAAATGGAAAAATATTTTTTCGAACAGTTCACCGTCACAAGCTGGCTCATGTTACAATCAGCGAACAAAAGAGATTTACTATTTTAATCAGGATTCCATAACCATATACAATATAAAAACCAATCAGACAAATAAGTTGGCATTTCAAAACCCATGTCCTGTTAAACTGGTTTTAGGAAATAATTTCATCGACTCCGTGACAAATAAACTCTATGTTTATGAACTTTTTTATACGCAATCTTATTTCGGTCCTACAGTCGCGAGTCTCGATCTTGAAAGTTTCAAATGGAGAGTTGAAAGCTCCGACCTAATCAAGAAGGAGCTAAATCATCATGGCTCTTTTTATGACGAAAGAAATCGGCGGTTCTATATTTTCGGGGGCTATGGCAAAATGACATACAGTGATGAATTTAGACGTTACGATGTCGACTCCAACAAATGGCAAACCGTACAGGGATGGTCAGGTGATAAGATCTTCCCACGTTATTTTCTTACTGCTGGAAAAGGTACCAAAGATCATACCGCCTATATATTCGGAGGTATGGGCAATGAATCCGGAGAACATATTGTTGGGCGAAAATATCTGTATGACTTTTATCAGATTAATTTGAACAGTAAGAAAATCATTAAAAAATGGGACATCATGTGGAAAGATAAGCATATCGTACCAGCCCGAGGTTTGGTCTTCCCTGATGAAGCGCACTTTTATGCTTTATGCTATCCAGAGTATCTAACAAAATCACATATTCAACTTTATCGCTTTTCGATTCAAGATGGAAGTTTTGCCATAGTAGGCGACTCCATCCCGATCTACTCAGATAAAATAAGTACACATGCCCAACTTTATATGGATAAGCAGTTAGGCCGACTCCTAGTATTGGTTCAGGAATCAAAGGATGATATCCAATCGACATTAAAGGTTTATTCATTAAACATGACTCCTATAACCTTGACAGAGCTAAACAGCTTTCCCAGATATGGTTCACATCGCAAGGTATTCCTATTCTTGATGGTATTGGGAATATTTGGATTGAGTACTTACTTTATTTGGAGGAAAAGAAGAGGAAAAAGACAATTAACTAATCTACTAGAAGAGACGGCCCTTATCACTAATCCAATAGCTGTAACCGCTCAACTGCCACAAAAAGACGATTCTGTCCGTCCGAATGCAATTTTTCTATTCGGTGAGTTCCGTGCGTTTGACCGAAACAAACGGGATGTCTCCTATTTATTTAGCACAAAACTTAAGCAGGCATTTTGCCTCATCCTATCTCACCGATCGGGTATCAGTTCACCATATTTCAGCCAGATGATGTGGCCTGACAAATCAGAAGATAAGGTCAAGAACTCAAGAGGAGTTACGATCAACCATTTAAGAAAAGTGCTGAGCGAATTTACAGGAATAGAACTTGTATATATGAAGGGCCGATTTATTATTGAAACAACAGAAGAATTCTATTGTGATTATGTAGCATGTATCCAGTTAATGGCTGATCCTTCTTACATCAATGAAAGCAGATTAACTCAAATCATTCAGCGGGGTAAGTTTTTGCAGGGATTGGATCACCCCGTATTTGATACCCTAAAAACTGAAGTTGAACAAAATTTGCTCCCCATTTTACTGGCGAAACTTCAGCAAGCGGAACTCGGACATCATTATAAAAAAAGCATTGCGTTAGCACATGCTATATTGTTATTGGATCCTTTGAATGAACAGGCTATATTCTCTCAAGTAAGAGCGATGTATGTCTTACATCAGCAGGAGGATGCCCGTATAAAATTTCACCAATTCTGTCTCAATTATAAACAGCTGATGAACGAAGATTTTCCACACCAACTGGACAAAATTATATAGTACCCCCAACTTAAGTCGCCACTCCCTCACGGTGACGATTCACAAATTGCTTTTTCAGCATATACAATTTGTAATGATCGTACAGTCCGATAATTAAAAGAACGAAACAGACTATGTAGAAAGTTTTATTCGATAAGTAGGTAAAAGAAATACCGCTTAAAAGCCCTCCAAGTACATAAGCTCCAACAATGCTCAAAAGCAAATGAAATTTGTCCACCAATGCCTTATTATTTCGGTTTGATTCTTTAGTGAACATCGAAATTAATATTGCAAGATCTGTCGTCAACCCTGTTAGATGTGTCGTTTTTACGACAAAATTTGATATGCTCGCCGTTAAACCATTTTGTAGTCCCATCGCAAACAATAGTGCACCAACAAGTATCTCTGTTTCTTTTAAGGAATCCTCATAAAATACATCCAGATATATCCCTACAAATAATATACTCAGTATTTCCAACGCCAAGGGAATAGAATGAGTCAGGTAGGAACTAAAACGTCCTTTACCATGGATAATGATAAGATTCGAAAGCATGCTTCCCGTCAAAAAAAGTAATATCCAAAACAGTACCACTGCCCCTTGATACCAATTTCCTTTCGCTATCTCCTGCGCAAAAACGGCGTAATAACCGGTTACATTGGATGTAAACGAGAAAAAGACGATAACGGAAGCGACATTGACCATTCCCGCCGAAAAAGCGGTAATCCCTCCCAACTTAATATTATCTTCGATGGTCCTATGATTGCTATATTTTCTCAGCATATTTTTCCTTTCCTCCTTTTTTCAACACGATACGCGCTATCCCTTTTGTCTGCATATCCAAATTAAGGTGCAGCACCAATTGGTTTTTGTTCAGTTTCTGAATAACAAAACTTTCGATAAGCTCATCATTCTTTCGAAGCTCAAGGATGTGCCCCCTCCCCTTCAAAAACCAGTTGTATTGTTTATCCTCATGATGCGCAATAAAATTTTTATCGCCCATCCTCTCAAAGTGCCATAACCCATCCTGCAAAGGCGGAAGATGAGCTATTGCGGCATCCTTTATTCCTTCATGAATAACCGTCTGCTTTTTAAACATAGGCGACTTCTCCACTTTCTCAAAGTACCAACCTTGCTCTTCCCACTCTCCCTCTAAAAGCCGCTCAGGATTTTCATAAAAAACAACCATTGAACTTGCTCCCAAAAGCAAAAAAGTCAACAATACAAAGTTGAATTTTGCCAGTATTTTTCTCTTAATAATTAACATCCCATTTTTTGTTAAAAAATAAATCCGCTAACACATTTCTCCCTGTTTTATTTGTTCCAGGTTTTTCTACAATCCTGACATTCTTCTGTTTGCTTCTATTCAAATGAAGCAAAGCCTGTCCGACGTCAAAAAAGTGCCGTGTTCTTTTTTCAAATTCATAATCTGTTGGAACTTTGACTTCATCAATCCGAGCTCCGCGCAAATAATGCTGTAAATAATTGAGATTGTCCGAGCTGAGGATATCGGTATAGATTGTTAGCTTACGATTTTCATACCGATGACAGATCATTTGGCAGGCTTTCAAGAAATCTTCGGATTGAAGATTGCTGAGTTGGTCTTCCAATGTAATTCCTAATAGTTCACTGATCGAAGCACTACTCTTATTGCCATAGACTAGAATGATGTCAAGCTCTTCCGCTGTAGATTGTTCGATGCTGTGAATAACAAAAAAAAGCGAATCAATTGTAAAATCACTTGGGATCAATACCCGCGTTGCCTTTGCCATATCCAATTATTTTTATACAAAATTAATAGGCCACCATGGCAATCGAATGAATCTGGAATTAACTTTCTATTAGAATATTCGAACGGATATTAAAATGAGATTAAAAAGAATACCAAGATTAAAATCAGATTAAAATTTGGTTCCGGCCTTGTAGTATAACTCTGCTAGTGCCTTCCGAAAATCCGTAAAAAGCTTCTCTTGCTTTATGCGCATTTCGATCAGTTTGCTTTCTCTGCTATTAACCACAAACAAGGTTGATTCACCTAGTTCAAACTTGTTTAACTCCCCCTTAAGTAAACGTTCCTGGTTACTCACATTTAAAGCATGAAGTTCGAATTGCGTACTATAAGCTGTTAATTCGTTGTATTTTCTAATAACATCATTGTAAATGTTGCGCTCGGTAACCACCTGTTCGTAGTGTAATTGATCTAACTTAATTCTCACTTCTTTTAATTTCCCCCTTTCACTTCGAATAAATAGGGGAAATGCAAATTCAAACCCCAGTTTATAATTCTGCCAGTTGAAATCATACTGTGGTGGTATAAAATCATTGAAACTGCGGCGGTTCGATATCAATGTGCCTGAAACCGTAAGTTTTGGTTTCAGCATTTCCTTACGGTAGCGTTCTTCAAATTCGAGCTGTTGATTTTTACTCGCCAATTTGATCAATTCAGGATGGGCAATTTTAGCTGAATCAAGGAGTGCATGGATCACTTTATTGTCCGGTAAGAGAATTTCGCCAGCTGCCTTATGAGGAACTGCATAGTCTGGAAGTTCCACTGGAAATTGCTGATCATTCCAAAGGTGATTGGACAACATAATGCGGGCATTTTTTAACTCGGCTTCATACTTCGAAAGCTCTATCCACCTTTCTTTGACTACGACATAGGCCTCAACCGAGTCAATCACAGGTTTATCACCCAAGGCCGTTTGTTCGCTGATAGCCTTAAAGCGTTGATCTGCTAATTTTACACCTTCAAGTAAAAACTGATACTGCTGATAGGCAAAATACCAATTCCAGTAGTCTGAAACTGCCTGGAACCAAATGCTATTGATTTGCTTTATCTTTTCGCCTTCTAAATAGCGTATCATTGCTTTTGCCTGCTGTAACGTATTTCTTCTGCTATCAATAATCAATCCTTGTCCCAGTGGTATACTTAAGCCCACGGCAGACAGGCCAGCGTTGTTCGTCCTGGATTGAGGGTTGGTATAGTCACCGACATTTCTGTCGTAAGCAATTTTAAGGTCGGCTCCAGCCAACCAAAGTGGAATTTTCAGCTCACTATTCCACTCGTTGTAGTATTCCTTATTGCCGAAGTGTTTATTTTTAAAACTTGCATTGATAGTCGGATCAAACTTACCTAATGCCTGCATCACCTGCACTTTAGCAGTCTCACTCAATAGATTGACTTGTTTTACAATCGGATGGTTTGCCATCAAAAGTTCTTCCATATCATCCAAAGTGAACGTTTTTCTTGCCGTATTCTCCTTTTCCTGCGCGGGAAGCAAATGGCATAGAAAAACATACAATACAATAAAAATGAGATTCAATTTGCACATAGTATAATCATTTTTTTCCGCTATCCTTAGGTTCACGCTCCAAACTCGGCGGAAATCCATTTAACTGTCGCCATATCTCGTACCATAAAGGGACTTTATTTAAAATAACTCTTCCGAATGCTCCGGACCCTTGATTTAACTGGGCCGGCCAAGGTTCATCCCCTTCAGGCACCGGTGCTGTTGCGCGCACCAAGATCCTAAATTGACCATTCGTACTGCTGACTTTATCGATAACCGACACTTTTCCTGCAAAAGTACCAACTGCCACCGAAGGCCATCCGGAAAACTGAATCGATGGCCACCCATCAAATTGTAGCCGTACATCGCTTTCCGGTGCTATCAATGGCACATCCATCGCATTTACATACAGTTCAACAGCAAGCAAGGGGGTTTTAGGCTGCAATGTCGCCACAGACTCTCCCTCCTTCATATTTTCACCTATTCCAGCTTTGAAAGTCTTGACAATAAATCCGTCCTGTGGAGCTCTAACAATATACAGTCCTCTTCTCACATCGATATTGGAAATCTCATTTCTAAGTTTCGCAATATCACCTTGCACAGAAGCTTTGGAGGAAAAAGCAGAACTTAAATCAGATTGTGCTTTCGCTAATGACTCGTTATATTTTGCACGAATGTTATTTAATTCTATTCGGGCATTGGTTAAAGATTGCCTTGAATTTGAAAGCTTATTTTCGGCACTAACAACTTTAGCCCGGTCATTTTGTAGATTCAGACGTCTTGTTTCAATATCTGTCAAAGAAAACAGCCCATCTCGATACCCCTCTTCGTAGCGCTTAAGCCGCTTTTCACTGGTCTCGAAAAAGCTCATAACCGCAACGAGTTCAGCACTATCAATTTTCACGAGATTTTGAGACTGTATCACCTTATTTTTAGCAGACTCGAGCTGAAATTCCAAACCGTTGCGTAAAGCCAGAATCTGCGCTTCGGTGGCTTTCATCTTTTGATCTGCGGCATCCTCACCGCTTTGTTTAGCATGCAATTGTTCTTTCAAGCGCAAGGGTAGCATTGGATCGAAATAAGATTGTGCAGTCTCCGAAAGCACTAAAATTGTGTCACCTTTCTTTACTTCCTGCCCCTCAGTAACCGCCCAATGCTCGATACGACCGCCAATTTGATTTTGTATCGTCTGTGGTCTATCTTCGGGCCGCAGCGCGGTTACCGTTCCTATTCCAGCAATTGTCTGCCTCCACGGCAGAAATAATGCAAGCGCAAAGATAACCGCTGAACATACCAAAAGGCGTCCAAGAACGAGGGATCCCCGTTCTTTTAATAGTTTAGATACTGCATCCTGGGAGAGATCTCTCCACGAAACTGTTTTTTGACTCTTCTCGTCCTTGTTAATCCACATAATTAGCAGCGTCCTCCTCCAACGCAAGATCTGTTATCGCCGCTAACTTGACTACCCCTGTCAGCATATCAAAAATTGTATTTAGATTGGTCATCAGTTTCTCTATCGCATAACCGATTTGAACGATGACGACTTCGGCAGCCACAAATTGCCCAAAAGTCATTTGTCGCTCAACAACATAATAAGATCCCAGTAAAAGCATCGCACCAAATAGCAGCGTACGAAGCATGACAGAGCCTATAAAAAACCTTTTTAAGACCTTAAAATGATCATTTCGAGCTCCTAAATATTTACCAACAATATGATCTGTAGTGTCTGTAACTGCCTTCATTTTTGCTTTGTCCCCGCGATAAAGCGCTATATTTTCCGCAACAGATTCTAAATAGGCTACCGTCTTATATTTGTATTCGGACTCTTCAATACTCGTCCTTAATCCCCTTTTATAGTAAAGCGCCAATATAATGATAACAACACAGATCACGACCAGCCCAAAAGCCAAAAACACAGGATGGTAAAAGGACAATAACACCACGCTAAAGAAGATGGTTACAACTGCAGCAATGATATCGATCAAAAGTTTAATAATCCCTTTTTGAATAATGATCACGTCAAAAAATCGGTTCACCAATTCCATAAGATTTTCCCCTAGTAATTCTTTCGGATCGATTCGCGGAAGCCGATACGAAAATTCCATTGCTGATTTTAGAAAGATCTTCTGTTCTAAATATTCAACCAGCGTGAGTTGTCCGATCAGTAACGTGCCGGCCATGACCACGCCAAACAGCACAAAAGCAATTAAAATGTAAGTAGAACTATACATCGCTCCGTTGCTTAAAAAATTAAATATCGCTGTAATCCCTATTGGAATTGTCAGACTAAACATACCAATGACGATAGCATAAATAAATATATAATTGATTGTTTTACGTTCTGGATGTAGGAGGCTAACCAGACGCTGCAAAGGGGATGGTCCGCCGTGTAATTTCGCCATAAAAATAAAAAATAGATAATTTGAAAATTATGATTTAATCCAAAGACAGTTGGACAATTTCTACTGATTATCCATTCGTCAGTGCCATTTTATGATGAGAGGGATCTCCCTTATCGCTAAAAAGTACGGTCGAACGAATTTGGCCCTCGATATTTCGAAGCGCTTCAGCAACATTAAAAAAATGACGTGTCTTCTTTTTATAGGTATAATTGGATGGAATTCTAATTTCGTCAACAGCTTGTCCACGGAGGTAATGTCGGAGATAATTTTTATTGTCTGTATATAAAATATCGGCAAAGATATGGAGATGGCGGTCTTGATAACGCTGATACAGCACACGACAAGCATTTAAGAAAGATTCAGATTGGAGCATATCGAGCTGATCATCCAATCCAATGCCGAGCAATTCACTTGCTGAAGTACTGCTTTTATTACCGTATACCAGGATGATATCAATTTGATCGGCTACCGACTCTTCTATACTCTGCCGGACAAAATCGAGCGAATCAACCGTAAAATCACTGGGAATTAATATGCGCGTTGTTTTAGCCATGCTATTTTTTTAAGCAAAGTTAAAACGCAGTTATGGCAATGGTATGAATCTAAAATTAGCTTTTCATTAGAAAGCTAACGACAGCATTAAAATTGGATTAAAAACACCGCTGAAATTAAAACTGGATTAAAATCGCAGATAAGTCGGTAATTCCACTTCAACCGTTGTCCCTTCGCCTACAATAGAATTGACTTTCAACGAACCGCCATGTAGTTTAATGATATTTCTTGCCAAAGGTAAGCCAATTCCATAGCCATCGATACCACTCGTATTCGAAGCTCTAAAATAGGGGTCGTAAATATGATCCAATTCTCGGGATGGTATTCCTATACCCTTGTCTTTTATAAGAATAAAAACTTTGTTGTCCAATGCACCCAATGCGATGTAAGCGGTTCTATCCGATGAATATTTACAGGCATTACTGATAATATTAGACAGTGCAAGCTGCAGCAAAATTTCATTTCCATTCACCTTAAGTCGCATGCTATCATCCGGCAATAGGCTAAAATCTGTTATAATCTTAAATTTGTCATTTATAGCCTTCACTGTCAGCTCGGCATCCATTACGATCTGATCAATACGAACTGGATTGAACGCTGTCGCGTTGTTCACAAAACCTGTACGCGCCAGCAATAAGAGTGCTTTAGTTTTTTTCTCCAGATGCTCTGCAGATTCAATAATTTTGGATAATGTGCGTTGGTACTCCTCATTGCTGCGTTCTTTAGATAAGGCAAGATCTGCCTGCCCGATAATGGAAGTTAATGGCGTGTTCAGTTCATGGGATGCATTGCTAATAAAGTTTTTTTGAGTTTCAAAAGAGGTCTCTAACCGCGTCAACATCCGGTTGAATGTCTGCGCAAGACCATGAAGTTCACCTTTATACTTTTCTTCATCCAATCGCTTATAGAGATTTTCGGAACCAATCGCCTGCACCTCTTTCATCATGGTCAATATTGGCTTTAAGAATGAGCGTTTCATGAAAACCGAAACGACGAAAATAAACAGAATACCCAAAATCAGGCTTATAATTAGCAAGTTCCGGAGATAAGCCAGATGATGGGTATAAAAATAATTTTCCGCAGATGCCCCAACGATATAGTGACGCCCGTTTTGCGAGAAATATTTGGTTGAATAAAATTGCTTGCCCGACTTGAAATTTGACGTTCCCTTTTTACTAATTTTATCCCAAAGTTCATTGTGGAATCCCTGGCTTCTTAAAATAGAATCCTTGCCATCAAATTCCACTAAAAATTCATGCTGATTATTGAGATTCTCAATAAAATCAAGGCTCCATTGATCCGATTGGGAAGCAGACTTACTGTTCAGGAACTTTTCAGCAGCAATATTTCGTCGGAGATCCAGCCGCTTATAAAAATCAGTAAAAGCAAAATTCGTAACGGAATAAAAGATAAAGCCAACAAAACAACTCACGTATATGACTAGAATTGCAATGAGATAGATAAGCTTTCGGTTATAATTGTGCATTTCGAAATATTCAGTCTTCAATTTTTAGTACATATCCCATACCAATAACCGTATGGATCGCCTTCTTTCTCGTTACTTTTTCAATCTTTTTTCTGAGATAATTCACATAAACATCGACAACATTTGATCCAATATCAAAATTAATTCCCCATATTTTGTCTAAAAGCTCGGTTCGCTCAAATACCTTTTTCGGACTTTGGATGAACAATAAGAGCAAACGATATTCGGTACTTGTTAAATTAAGTTCCTGGCCGTCGCAATAGGCTGTTTTTTTATAATCATCGATACTTAAAAAACCATAACTATAGGTGTCTTTTGACGGTTGAAGCTCACGCTGCGTGGCCTGGACGATCGACTTTTGCCGGCGGATCAATGATCGAATACGCGCTTTCAGCTCAATAAGTTTAAATGGTTTTGAAAGATAATCATCGGCGCCATTATCAAGTCCTAAAACTACATTTTCGGGTGTTCCCAAGGCTGTCAGCATCATTACCGGAAGGTCCGTATATCCCCATTGCCTAATTTGTTTACAGATATCTAGTCCATTAGTTCCAGGCAAAAGGATGTCCAACAGCACAAGGGAAACATCTTGCTTCGCCAAAAGCTGCTCCAATCCGTCCGACCGACCCAAATGAATGACCCGATAACCATCTTCGCCTAAGCCTTGTATAATCAAATCAGCGACGTCCTGCTCGTCCTCAACCAAAATAATTTTTTGCTTCTCCATATTCGTCATTACGTTTACCTCTGTTTAATGAACTCCCATCCAAACCATAAAAATAACGTTTTGAGTCAAGAGACACAAATCCCATTTTTTGCCAGCGTCCACACTTAAAGAATACGCTCACCATTTAACAAAAATGTTAACAGCGATTTCGTTTAATGCTTCTAGTTAAAAACATGAGGTGGCAACTATGCCACCGCTATGACTAATTTAAACCCCATCTCGCTACAAGATTGTTATGCTGCTCAATCCATTGCTTTGCGGTACGATCCTTATCCTTGCTTTCTTCCATCTTCGATAACAAGTCTGCCATTGTTGATTCGTCAAAACTAACTTTAGAGAAAAAGACGGCCAACTCGGGCTGTTCAACGTTAAAGTTTTTCCGGGCAAAAATCTTAATTTGCTCGGCTTCGCCCAATGTCTTTTTGGGATCTTCCAAAAACTTCAATTTCATTTTAGCAAACATCCAATGCGGTTGCCATCCAGCTACCACAATCCATCGCTTTGCTTTGATCGCGTTTTGTAACTCAGTAATCATGGCGACTGTAGAAGAATTCACATGGTTATAATCGAGTCCATAATCTGTGACTACTTGGTCTATTGCACGCGTGATGCCAGCGCCCTTTTCTATCCCAATGATGCGTTTATCAAATTCTTTCTCATGTTTTTTTAACTCTTCAATCCTATCTATAGTTACATAATCTGGTACTACGAGGCCATTTCGGGCATGGTTATAACTTGTTCCAAGCGCTTTAAGATTTGGGAATTTAGCCACTTTGCTGCCATGAGTCAATGGCAGCCAGACATCCATATATAGATCGGTATCACCATTATTCATGGAGGCTAATATCATATCAGGGGTAGCCCGTTGAATAACGACACGATACCCTTTTTCCTCCATAATTACCTTCGCAACATGTGTCATTGCTACCCCTTCGGCCCAGCCGTCCACCATCCCAATATGGATAATATTTTTATTTCTGCCTGTCGTGCATGCGGTAAACATACACACGAACAGACAAAATACAATACTTTTTATTTTCATCATACTATGCTTTCTTTTTTACAAAACCCTGAGTAATGCGATCCAAAATAATAGCAAGAATCACAACAGACAATCCGCTTTCAAAACCAAGACCAATATCCAAGTTGTTAATACCCTCAAGTACTTTTTCACCCAATCCCCCTGCAGCAATCATTCCGGCAATAACAACCATAGATAGAGACAATAGTATAGTCTGATTAATTCCTGCTAATATCGTTTTTGCAGCCAAAGGCAATTCTACTTTAAATAAGATCTGACTATTAGTTGCTCCAAATGAACGCGCAGCTTCCACGATATCTTTCGGAACAGCATCAATCCCCAGGGTTGTCAAACGCACAGCTGGAGGCATAGCAAATATAATAGTCGCAAAGGCCCCTGGTACTTTACCAATACTAAAAAATAACACTGCCGGAATCAAGTAGACAAAGGCTGGCATTGTCTGCATCAGATCCAGTAAGGGGCGAATAATGCTTGCCGCTAATTTATTTTTTGCTGCCCACACGCCCAACGGAACGGAGATAACTAATGCCGTTGCCGTAGCGACTAACACTAATGCCAAGGTCTCCATAGTAGCCGTCCAAAACCCCATCAAATAAATCAATGTTAAACCTAGAACTGTGGTCAATGCAACCCCCTTTCCTGATTTCCACCAGGCTAATGCCGTAAAAAGACCGATGATGATAAAAAAGGGAATTGTGATTAATATCCACTCTAATCCAAGAATTGAGGCATTCCCAGTATTCTTTATCAGATTAAAAAATGGCTCTAAATGCGCTGTTAGCCAATTGACCGCTACGGCTATATATTGTCCTATATCAATTACTTTATTCATTTCTACTACTTATTTGCTTTCTCTTTTAATTCTATTATTTCCTCTTCATTATACTTTGTTGCTTCAATGATCAAAGACGTTTGGGTGACTATACCCAATAAACGATTATCATTATTCACAACAGCAATAGGCGACCTAATCTCAGATATGAGCGGCAACATTTCTTCCACAGTTACTTCTTTAGATACTGTTGGAACATTTGTATGAATAATCGATTCGACGGTAAGCTCCTTGCGCTTAGCCGATTGGATGACTTCACTTATATGTACAAAACCAAGAAAGGTTTCATGTGCATCTACTACAGGAAGAATTTCTATTCCTGTGCTACGCATTTTACGTAAAGCTCCCTCAGGGCCATCTTTTTTGAAACGTACTACAGTCGGTTTTTCAAACATTAAAGAGCCAGCGGAAATAATGGATTTGCGATCGACTTTTTCGACAAAGGCTTTAACATAATCACTTGCTGGATTTGTCAAGATATCTTCCGCTGTACCGATCTGTTCGATGACACCATCTCTCATAATGGCAATACGATCGCCTAATTTGATCGCCTCGTCCAAATCATGGGTAATAAAAATGATCGTTTTTTGTAAATTATCTTGTAACTCAAGCAACTGATCTTGCATTTCCGTTTTAATCAGCGGATCAAGCGCTGAAAACGCCTCATCCATAAGCAATACTTCGGGATCATTGGCAAGTGCACGAGCCAATCCAACACGTTGTTGCATTCCCCCAGATAACTGTGAGGGAAGCTGCTGTTCAAACCCGTTCAGTCCAACGGTATCAAGTGCTTGCTGCGCTTTAGATTCCCGTGTTTCACGCTCCTCCCCTCTTAATTCTAAACCAAAAGCAGCGTTGCTCAATACGGTGTGATGTGGCAACAGACCAAATTTCTGAAAGACCATGCTCATCTCCGTCCTTCTCACTTCGAGAAGATCCTTATTATTTTTTCTCGTGATATCCTCCCCATTGATAAATACCTTGCCTGAAGTTGGCTCATTTAAACGATTAAGGCAACGAAGCAACGTAGATTTTCCACTTCCTGAAAGCCCCATGATAACAAAAAATTCGCCTTCAAAAATTTCGAAATTAGCTTTATTGATGCCAATTGTACAACCCGTCTTTGCCAAGATTTCCTTTTTGGAGCATCCTTCATTTAGTAACTTCAAAGCTTCTTTCTTCTGCTTTCCAAAAACCAGCACCAAGTCTTCAACTTTTACCTTTACCTTTCTAATTTTACCCATATCTTAATTTTTTTAAACACCAATAAACCACAACGACATAAGTAATCCACTAAGGCCATACGCCTACGTTATATTTTTAAAATCAAATAACACTCCGGTAGAGTTCATTTGATTGAAATCCAACGAATAACAGTCCAATCAACTTATTAACTAACATACTTTACTCTCCGTTCGGTAAGAGCAATGATGAAAAAGAAACTAATCTTTTAAAGACGAAACGCACCACAATAGCGCATTTCAAAAAATACTCTAACAAGTATCACGAACAACCTAGGATGTACCAACTGGCACAATGCCGTAGCGGAATAAATTTATTCCTTTCTGTCTTTCGACGCTGCAAAGATACAAAAAATAAACTAAATGGCCTTTAACAAACACAATAAACTGAAAAACAATGTGTTATAAATAACGTAAAATGCTAGTAAATACTTTTACCTTTTAACCAAATGTTTGGATAAGTGGACGATGGCTCGAACAACATGGTATATAGAACAATTTTTCATTTTCAATACGTAATAAACGCATTTATTACTTATCTTTATGCTATTGAAACAAAACTCAACCCCAGCCATGTTTATCGGCGCAGTCAAATGGTTCGACAATAACAAAGGATTTGGTACGATTGCATTACCTGCCGGAGAAGAACTCTTTGTACATATACGTAGGTTTAAAATTCCTCCAGAACATATTATTCAGCCTGGAGAAGTTATTGTCGGTGATAAGAAGGCCGACCCCAAGAGGAGCGGCTATCTTGCTCATAACTGCAGGATTCTCAAAAGGCCCGAAGATTGGAAATTCGTCATCTCACTCCTCGACAAAGAACATACAGTACACCTCCCCGACAGCCACGGTCGAGAACAAAAGCACAATTTAACCTCCTTAACAGCAAGACAACTTTTAAGAATCCAGCCCAAAGAACTTATCCCCAAAATGCTCACGGCTAATTTTGATGTTGATTTTGAGAGCACAATTTTTATTCCCTATGCCGAATTGATTGACAAAAGCATTACGGGCATATTTGAGCGGGAAACCGCATGCGATCTACTTTCCAAGGTATTCGAATACTTCGGAAAACATGTCTCCCATCAGATTTTATTTCGTGTATGGAAGGAAAGCATGTTTAAGTATATTGGCTATCCGTCGGAAGGTGACTACGAAATTCCTGAACTTGTATTTAATTTGAATGCTACAGAAATCAATTATGAGGATCTTACCCGAATTAGCACCTATAGTTTTGGAAAATCCTTCTGTGCTGATTTTGTAAATGCTTTATTTGACGACGTAGAAACAATGGACAAGAACGATCTCGAACCTTTGCTACCTTATATTGAATTTTTGGAGAACGAAGCGTCTATTGAAAAAATTCATACTCTTCTGCAAGAATAGCTGCAATGGATCACGTGTTGAAAATCGATATTCAAACCATTGCAGCTATCCATGGTGGAGACTGATCAATCGTCTGCCTTACTTTTGCGCATATCCTCAGTCTTTATCTGCTATCGTAAGGAAGACTGGCTAGCAATTCATTCTGCTAAGATCACATAGACCAAGGTTGTTTGCAGGTCTTATACCTTGGGCAAATTATAGCCATTATGATACACTTTTGCCAAGTATTGGTCTGCATCTTTATCGTTAAAACTGCGCTTTTGTTTATCCCAAAATAATTTCTTTTTAGACCTATACGCTATGTTTCCCATCTGCGAGAAAATGGCTATATGCGCACCGGCTTCTATCGGAGCATTTAAACCTTCTGCTGACTTATTTCTAACGGCTTCGACAAAATTTACCATATGCTTGTCCAATCCATTATCCTGTGAACGTTGAAAAGAGACAGCATCCATTCGCCCTTTTTCTGGAATAACTTCCCAGCCCTCGCGATTTACCACCAGGGTACCGTTATTACCAATAAATGCTACTCCGTGATTCTTTTGGTAAGGCCCCAAATCTATACCTGTTGCCTGCTCCCATTGAACATTGAATCCCTCAAACTCATAGACCGTAGTTAAGCTATCTGGTGTTTCAGCAGCGTCTTCTGGATAAGCAAATTTACCCCCCGCGGCCATTACAGACACCGGATCCGACACTTTCATGCCAATCAAAGCGTAATCCAGCATATGTACTCCCCAATCGGTCATCAGACCACCTGCGTAGTCCCAATACCATCTAAAATTGAAATGAAAGCGATTGGGATTAAATGCTCGTTTTGGCGCTGGTCCTAGCCACTTATCATAATGCACTCCGGCTGGAACAGAAGCATCTGGCTGCACTGGAACACTCTTCATCCAGCCCTGATAAGCCCAAGCCTTAACAAGACGTATCTTTCCAAGTTTTCCGCTGTGGACAAAATCCATAGCATCTTTGAAATGCTGCTGACTTCGTTGCCATTGCCCGACCTGAACAACACGTTTATGCTTTTTAGCAGCTGCAACCATAATTTCACATTCGTGAATGGAGTTACCAATTGGTTTTTCGACGTATACATCTTTTCCGGCTGCAACAGCATCAACCATTTGCAGGCAATGCCAATGATCTGGCGTAGCGATAATAACAACATCGACGTCTTTTGCTTTCAGAAGATCTTTATAATCAACGTAAGCTTTCACATTTATCTGGCGCTTCTTTAATTCCTCAACTCGATTCCGCAACACATTTTCATCGACATCACATAATGCTGTACACTCCACCCCAGGTATATGCAAGATCGCATTCAAATTTGACCAGCCCATACCGTTGGTACCGATCAGCCCCACACGGACTGTATCGGCTTGAAAACCGAATACTTTAGACTGTGCAAAAAATGCTGATGCCGCCAATAGGCCCGTGCTTCGGATAAATTCTTTTCTCTCCATTGTTTAATTTGGTTTATATTGATATTGTGTTCAACACGAAGAAGATGATTAGCTTGGCATCTCCCCAGTGATAGTACTAATATAACATTTAGTCTTTAGTATGAAGAATATTAATTCAAACAAACAACCTGAGATAAAGTCGTTTGAATGTCTCAGAGGATTCTTCGGTGAATATCAGTGCATAAGACGAACTCAATAGTAATTGACACAAATACTGCAGCGGGCAGACACCGGTGTATCAACAGCTCCATGTATTATGATCTTATTGCCGAAAAATTATCAATAATCTTCATCAAAACCAATGCTTCTTCAATCGGAGATGGATTTGGCCCGGTACCCGTGAAATATTCTACTGTACGCGAAATCATCGGCAATTGAATATTTTCAGGATGGTCAAATGTAAATTCCTTCTCTTCTAACGTAGTATGAACAGCAACAGTATTTCCAAAAATGGGGAAAGTAATACGACCAAGGCTTCCAATAATTTCACACCTGTCTATCTGATTTTCTTTGGCAACATTGAAGCACCAACTTCCTTGAAACACAAGCTGGTTTTCAAACAAAATGGTCCCTGTCGTTTGATCTGCAATGGCACTTTTGTCATCCTGAATTAAACTAAAACCATCATAGGATACAGGCATCCCAAAAAGATAGAGCATTAAGTCTAGCTGATGAGGGGCTAAATCAAAAAAATAACCTCCTCCGGAAACGGCAGGATCAGTACGCCAATCGCCGGCATCCTTCGTCACCAAATCTGGAGTTCTGCTTTGCCACAAACGTAGTTGCACCGTTCTCAACTCGCCGATTGCACGTTGGTCAATAAGTTCCTTAACTTTCAAAAAAAGAGGCAATGCTCTTCGATAATGTGCTACAACCAACTTTCCGCCCCTGGCTTTTACTTCCTCCAGTAAAGATTCAGCTTCCTGCGCATTTAACGTGACAGGTTTTTCTACATAAACATGTTTTCCTTTACGTAAAGCAGACAGTGCGTACGCAAGATGAGACGACGGCGGTGTTGCAATATAAATCGCATTGATATCGATATTATCAAGTAAATCTTCGGCCTGTGAATACCACAAAGGAACGTGGTGTCTCTCGGCATAGTCAGCAGCTTTGGCCGCATCCCTTCGCATGACAGCCATAAGCTGACTATTAGCAACAAGATTTAGCGCAGGCCCGCTTTTTTTTTCCGTGACATCACCACATCCGATGATGCCCCAGACAACTTTATGATTTTCCATAAGATATTTTCAAATTATTGCTAAAATGCCCCCCCATTCTTCCCTCATCTAAGACCAATTGTGTGATACCAAGATCCAAAGCGGCAACTGCTGTTTTCTGCTATACAGATTAAATATCAAGTTCATGTTCTGCTATCGGTTTGGACTGATTGCCGCATGCTAAAATTTATACCTGCAAAATACAAAACTATTTGCAACGGTTCAGCTTATTTTCCGCTTTCATATGGTCCAACCGAATGCCTTAAATATTATTTCGATTAGCAGCAAGATCAGATGAATTTGTACAATAGGCTTTGCTGAATAATTTTTTTTGCTTTGAAAAGTATTTATATTGCATATAAAAAGCATTTTATCTAAGTTTGGGGTTATCCAAAACTAAAGGGATTAATTAGGCATCACATGATCGGCAGATTTTTCAGAAAATTCTATTTACATATTGTCATCTGGACAATATTACTGCTCTTACCCTTTATTATCTATCTTTACCAACCGGATAAGATTGCAGATTTCAAGCCCTATTCAGCATTATCGCATTTAGTAAATATCGTATTCCTGGCTACCCATTTTTATTTACATTGTTACATTGTCGCACCGACCTATTTTTTCGGCCGTAGAAAGATCTTTGTGCTATTGATAGCACTAGGATTCGCTACTTATGTAGCTCTGAATTATACCATAGTCTATTTTAACCCAGATGGAGAACTCGCTCATCTGATGAAGGAGAATATTCTTTTTGTCCGCCTGGTGATCGGTCCAGGTATTATTTATTCCCTCTGTATGATTACTTCTTCCATGATCTTTCTGTATGACGAACAGGCTAGACAAAAAGAACTCAATAAACAGATTGCACTGGAAAAAACGACGGCAGAACTAACCATGCTAAAACTTCAGATCAGCCCGCATTTCCTGTTCAATACACTCAATAATATCCGTTGGCTTATCCGCAAACAGTCTCCCGATTCCGAAGGGACTATTGTTAAGCTATCCGAAATGCTTCGGTATATTCTTTATGAAGTAGATGGCCCCAAAGTCGAGCTGTTTAAAGAAATCGATCATATGCGCAACTTCATTGATCTACAAACTCTTCGTCTTCCGATTGAAGGAAATGTAAGCCTAGCTATTGAAGATACCGTCAAAAACAGGCTCATCCCCCCTCTACTGTTCATACATTTTGTAGAAAATGCTTTCAAGTACGGTGTGGACAGTAAAACTGCACCCCAGATACAATTTCAATTTAAGGAAATTGAAGGTGGAATTGTCTTCACATCCCGCAATAGAATCTTAAAACATACAGAAACACGTCCAAATGAAGGTATAGGACTGATGAATGTACATAGAAGATTGCAATTACTATATCCCAATCGTCATGATCTTAAGATTATAAAGACCGACGACGGAGATTTTGAAGTAACACTCAAACTGATGACTGATGAAGATTAAATGTATATTGATTGATGATGAACCCTTCGCGCTCAATATTCTTGAAGACGACTTATTAAATTTTGAACATATTGAGGTCGCCGGTAAATTTAATGCCACGGCCGAAGCTAAAGAATATTTAAAAGATCACCATATTGACTTGATTTTTCTTGATATCGAAATGCCCGATCAATTGGGCACGCAATTTATTCGGGAACTCACTCCTCGCCCGCTGGTTATCTTTACCACTGCCTACCACCAATATGCAGTCGAAGGTTTCGAGCTAAATGCCCTAGATTATCTCCTTAAACCGATTTCAAAGACCCGACTTGCCGCCGCAGTCCAAAAAGCGGAAGAAAGCATGCTGCTCCGTTCGAAACAACCTGCTGTACAAGATCACATTATGGTCAATGTAGAATACAAAAAGACAAGAATATCACTCCATGAGATCAGTTACATTGAAGGTTTGAAAGACTATGTAAAGATCTATCTGGTAGACCGAGAATCGCCACTTCTTACGCGTAGTAACCTACGAGGGATGGAAAAAATATTACCTACTACAGACTTTCTCCGCGTACATAATTCCTTTATTGTCAACAAAAACCGTATTGAGAAAATCTCCCAAAATAGACTAACGTTGCCCGAAGCAGCTCTTCCTATTGGTAAAAAATACATCAAAAATATTGAACAGTTAACATCATATCTCCGGATTGCATCGCTCTAAAGATCCATTCGTCTACACATTCGCTCCTTCGGTCTACAGATGGTTGCATAGCTAAAAAATCCTTTTCAAATTTGTGTACTATTATGTAGCCTAATCCGCATAAAGATAGTATAGCAAAGAAAAAATGAAAAGATTGATAGCAATAGCATTAATGGCAACCACTGTTGCCGCTGTACACGCTCAAGCACCCGCAGGAGGACGACCTGCTTTCGCAATTTCTGAAGGCCAGATCTCGGGCCAAATTGTAGACAACGAAGGAAAACCTATTTCGCAAGCTTCGGTTAATTTATTAAAGGTCATTATAGACCAAACAACAGGTAAGGAAAGGGAAATTCTTATAAAAAGCACCAGTTCCTCGGAAAACGGAAAGTTCAATTTCTCCGCCATTTCGGCAAGAGAAAAATGGAAGCTTAAAATCAGCTCTGTCGGATACACTCCAATAGACCTTTCGGTAGATTATAGCGACAATAAAGCAACAAGTAAAGATCTGGGTGCAATCAAATTGGAAAATGACAACCGTAAACTCGATGAAGTTACCGTCACCGGCCGCAAGGCACTTCTCGAAATGGACATCGACAAAAAAGTATTCAATGTGGAGAAAAATATTGTTGCCGCTGGTGGAACAGCCATTGATGTACTCCGAAATATGCCTTCGGTACAAGTCGATATTGACGGAAACGTAAAACTGAGAAATGCAGCTCCCACCATTTTTGTCGATGGAAAACCGACCACACTCACTCCCGACCAGATTCCTGCCGACGTGATCGACAAAATCGAAATTATTACAAATCCATCTGCCAAATATGACGCTTCGGGAAGTATGGCCGGTATCCTCAACATTATTCTGAAGAAAAATAAGAAAGCCGGATATAACGGTATGGTCACCCTGGGTGGAGATCGTTTTGGCGGCACCAACTTTATGGGTAGTCTAAATCTACGTCAGAATAAATTCAATATATCACTGACCGGAATGAATATGCGCATGCGCACCAACACCGAAGGCGACAGTCGCCGTATCAGTACAATTAACGGTGTGGAGTCTGAAGTAGATCAGGATATCGAAGGCAAAACAAAAGGTATGATCACCTTTGGCCGATTGGGTGTGGATTACGATTTAAGCCCCAAAACTACCCTATCTGTTGCAGGAGTATTGGTACAAGGTAAATTTAAGCCGAATGAAAACTCAACAATATCGACCACTTCTGCAGGCAGTACCTCAATGAGCGATCGGATCTCCGAATCTGAAAGAAGCTTCAAACCACGTGGATTGCAAGCCGGTCTTGTCCAAAAATTCAAAACTGAAGGCGAGGAATTGTCTGTCGATTTCAATTACTTTGGCGGCACCAACACATCAAACGGCCTGTATACAACCAACTATCTCAATTTCGACAGGAAGATCAGCGGAACACAGATCCAAAAAAACATCGGTTCCGGAGACAATCAGTTCATGACTGTTCAGGCAGACTATGTCAAACCATTCAAAAATGGCATGAAACTCGAAACTGGCGTACGAGCGCAGATCAATAAACTTAAAAACCTCAACAATAACTTCTTAAAAGCCGTAGATAAAGATGATTTTGAAAATATCACCGCAGCTTCAGCAAACTATAACAATAAGAACAGCGTTTATGCTGCCTATGCCTCATTGGGTGGCAATTTAAAAGATTGGGTTTCTTATAAGGTTGGTTTACGTGCCGAGAGTTCAACTTACGACGGAGAACTTCTGAATACAAATGAAAAGTTCCACAATAAATACCCGCTTAGCTTGTTCCCTTCGTTATTTTTGAGCAAAAAAATAACCAAAAAAGACCAAATACAGATGAGTGTAACCCGTCGTGTCAACCGTCCTAATTTTTTCCAGCTCATCCCTTTTGTTGACTACACAGATAGCTTGAATATTACGCGCGGTAATCCGGATCTTGTACCTGAATTTACTACATCGGGCGAATTGTCCTATAGTCGTACACATGGAAAAGGTACATTTTTGGCAACGGTCTACTATAAACGTACAAACAACCTGATTACACGTTATCTGACACAAGAACTGAATCCGGTCACAAACAAAATGGACTTCATTAACACCTATATCAATGCCAACTCCAGCAAAAATTATGGGGCCGAATTCACGTATACCAATACGCTTAAAAAATGGTGGGATCTGACGGCAGACCTTAACTTCTACAATTCTAAAATTGAAGTCGACGAACAAACACCATCGGAAGGTATGTGGACCGTATTTGGAAAATTGAACAATACGTTCAACTTACAGAAAAACTGGAATCTGCAGCTTGCCTTTGAATATCAAGGCAAAACAAATATGCCTGTAACGCAGGGTCAAACATTTGGCCCACCTATGAACCAAGCGCAAAGCTCTTCACAAGGGTATATCAAACCATTCTATGGTATCGACTTTGCCATCAAAAAAAGCTTCTTAAAGAATCAGGCTGCCTCAGCAACTCTGGCAATCAACGATATCTTCAGAACACGAGGCAATACAATCGTTTCCTCCGGAGAAGGGTTTTCTCAAACCTATTACCGTCTTTCAAATCCACAATTGATCAAATTGAATCTTTCCTACCGCTTTGGAAAAATGGATATGAACATGTTTAAGAAAAATAAAAACACGAATGCCATGGAAGGCATACAAATGCAATAGCGAATATTTTATAAAAAAAAGGGTATTTTCTAACGAAAATACCCTTTTTTTTTGTTTAATAGCCCCGAAGAAGTGGACCTCCAAAATCACCGTATCACGATCCATTATTCAGTATTCAATCGATTATTTTTCAATAAAAATACCATATTTCAAAAAAAAATATTAACTTGAATACTAGAAACATTAATCACAAATGTTTTTAACCAAAACAGTTTGAGCGTCGATTGCGCCGAATACATCAATAATTTTTTTCACGTGTGAATATAAAGCGGAAACGTCCGCCAAATACGCACGCAAACATTAAAAAATAGTTAAAATTTGTGCCAAATTATCCTCTCGCATTAAAATGGATTACATTCTGTGCAGGCAATGTAAAAGTTTGTGGTTCACATGTAGAACATCAAGGTTTTTTATTCAAATTATGGAGGGTTACAAATTACACCATTCAAGTTAAGAATAATGAAAAATTTGTATTTACTTTATTGCAATCAAAAGGTGGTATTCATCTAATTGACCAGAAAAAATATCCGTTAGAAAGCTATCAAATTCATTTAATTTTTCCAGGACAGTCAAGTTCCTTCTCTTGTATGGAAGAGACCACTGCTTATCAGTTTAAACTCTCTAGACAAAATTTCGAAAAGCTATGTCTTTGCCTTCCTATCAATATGAAGTTACTAAGGCATAACCCTATAATAGACATCACGGAATATCAATTTGAAATACTACGTAACGATTTACAACAAATAGGATCGGAACTTTCTCGAATTCAACCGCTATTTAAAATTTTAGGGACACGTGCATCACTTAGCTTACAGGAAATTAATCGGATTCTGATGGATCGGATTGGATATCCCCGATCGTCATCCCTTCCAGTAACTTTAAATAAATTCCTAGCGTTGATCGAGCTACATTACAAGGAGCAACATGATGTTGCCTATTATGCACATGCGCTTAATATGACCGAAAATGCGCTTAGGAAGCTCAGTAATTACCATTTGAATGTTGCGCCACTTAAATTAATACACGAGCGCTTATTAACAGAAGCTAAGTGTCTACTAAGGGCTGCGCCCAATCCAATCAAGGCGACTATGATTGAACTCGGGTTTCAAGACTTGTCTACATTCTCGCATTTTTTCAAGAAACGAACAAAAATGTCCCCATCAGCATATCAACAAAAATACTTCCCGCCTAAAAATTCTTAAAGTGATTAGCATGCGATCTGATCCTGCGTTGGAATAGTCTTAAATTCATTCACAGCGAAAAAACTGCTATTTACCGACATAAATGGACAGTCCGCCTAAAAAACAAATTATTTAAAGTTCAAGTGATTAACTTCGATAACAACAAATATAACAGAGAAATTCTTATGCCTAAGATCCATTTATTAGACTATTTTCCGTCGAAGCTCATTTCGGTAAAAAGGATCAGATTCAACATGCTACTATCGTTGATGGTTCTATATTTTATACCCTATTCACAGAATGCAAAAGCCCAACAATCAGATTGGTTAACAAAAGATATCATATTTAGGAGTGAGGGCATTCAATTGGCAGGTTCCATACTTCAGCCTAAACATACCCGTGCGGCCATTGTCCTCGTTCACGGCTCTGGGCAAGAGAAAAGGATGACGGAGTTCGCCTCATTTTTAGCCCGAAATGGTATCGCTGTATTTACCTATGACAAACGCGGGGTTGGAAAATCGGAGGGAATCTATGCGGGCCCTGAGGTTGGTACAAATAACATTGACTCCGCTAACCTCAACCTGCTTGCAAAAGATGCGCAGGCGGCTGTAAAAACTCTCCATCAACAACTGGACAACCCGAATATTCCAATCGGACTGTTGGGATTTAGTCAAGCAGGATGGATCATCCCGTTGGCGGCCAACAAAAATCCATTGGTCGACTTTTTTGTCTTGTATAGTGGTGCAGTAATTCCGGCACGTGAACAGCTCCGATTTCAGTTCTTCACAAACGGAAAAAAAGACTTTTGGGATAAACATACGGAAACTGAGGCTCGTCAACATGTGATGAATGATCCAGACCGTTATCAATTTATCAATACCGATCCAATCGCATCACTAAAAACGACAGCTGCACCTGGACTTTGGCTATTCGGGTCGCAGGATATCCAAATACCGGTAGGCTTATCCATAGAACGCCTCAATGCATTGAAAGCGCAAGGTAAACCTTTCGAGTATTGCCTATTCCCAGCACTAGATCACAACACAAGCCTTTCAGCATCGGATGAACCAAGTGCTATTGCACTTCAATGGATTAAAAGCAGGACTAAACGCAAAATCACTCCTTCTCCTCTCGTACAAGAAAATCATAAGAATACCAAAATTTTAGGTGTCCATAAGAATTGAGACCACCTAGACTATAGCTAATAGGATAATCATAGCTATGCTGTTGCAATTCAAGTTCATTTTTATAATCCGCAACAAGTTTTTTAATTGGGTTAAGACCTGTTGCACGTCTAATAAAGCTTTTTTGTCGTCCGCCGCGCAAATATACCAATACGTCTGAACCATTTAAAATCGCTTTATCCAATTCGGTCAGTTGTTGGTTATAAAGTAATTTTTCTAGGACGTTTTTCAGATCACCACGCGGAAAATCGCTTTCTCCCATTATAATGGAATGCGTACCGTAGTTCACGGATGAAACATAATAAGGATTATATCCTGTCTTTTTTAATTTTCCAACTTCCTCCTTATTAAAAACCTTTACATAATCCGCTAGATCAACTTGAAGGCTAAATGCAATATGTTCCCGGCGCAATAGCAAGCTGTTTGCCCTCTTTATTGTGGTCGAATCACGATGGCGAACCAACTTCAGCACACTATCTACGTCAGGGCTATTATTGAGATGATAACGTATCGCCCTATAGTCGAAAAATGCGCCTACAGAAGATTGCTCCAAAACAGCCGGTTCGCCCCTGCTTTTCTTTGCAAAAGCTCGAATAGCATCATAACCTGGGATGATACGAATCGAAGATAAAGTTGGCTGTGTAGATGAAACTGTATTTTTAAAAGGTTTATAATAAGAACGAAGAGCGGTTAATTTTAGCTGCGGTGTCGTGTCTTTCAATCCCCAGACCGTGCCCAAATGGAAATTCTTGTCTACAGTACCATCCACATAAAACTGAGTCACAGAAAAGCCAACAGAACGTCCTACAAACTTATATCTTTTGTCCGTTGCTATTCCATCAATCTCCGTAGCGTCAATATCAGCATCCTCTTTGTCACAACTTGACAAAAAACAAATGCTTAACAACAACAGGAATAGATATTTCATAATTTAAAAAATCAATAGTCACTTCTGGTGAAGCACTTCTAACTCATCTACCCGTCGGACAATGGACTTTAGATTCTTCTCAAATATATACAAAATTCCTAACCCAACATACATAAAAATAAGAATAACAACACGATACAATGCTAAGGGAGGCTACGCACCTAAAAAGTTAAAATAAGATCAACTATTAATACGTGCAAAAAGATCATCTAAAACACGAAACTTTATTCATCCTTATGGAATCGACGATTTTTTTAATGATTGCCACCATTAAGTCTAATTTCCACAATCAAAAGACTATAAATAGCCAATATAGCGATTAAAACTAAAACAACCTAACACCAAATTATAACTAATAACAGTTTTCATTTATTTTTAATACAGTAGTTACTCACTGCTCGTTCAGTTTTTACTGAATCATCAGTGAGCAAGCACTGAACGAGCACTGAACAAGCACTGTCATAATGCAGGATTTGGTTGCGCTTTGGTCATAAGGTAATGCCGCTAAAAATTGAAGAAAAAAAAATGAAAAAGCTATGCTTACGTAACAAAAGGTGGATGCTGTATAGGAAGAAAAAATACTGATGACAAAATTTCGGTATAGCCCGATCATTTAGGGCCTGATAGAAAGTGATAATTAATCAAAAAAACACCCGAAAGCATGGGGTACCCCGGGTGTTTTAGCCATATTATTAACCTATTTTATGAAAAGTGCCCTTGAATGGGCAACACTAAAGTAAAAAATAACTTTGTATAAACAAAATAAAACTTTAAAAAAAAGCATTTTTTATCATTCACTAAATCGGTTAAACAGGACTTTAGCAATACGAATAGAAAAAACTAATCGTTGTTAGAAATATTGAAAGCCAGTTGCTTACAACCTGCTTTCAACCCAATATACTTTTCTTTGAACAATATTAAAAACCGTCCCCATTAATCACAACAGTCTCCCCTCCTTTTTTGAGGTTGGCTGCATCTTGTTGGATTTTAAAATATTGCGCCGCTGGACAGGCCATCTGCGTCATCCGTCCCGCATGCATAGGCACTTCGATCACTTGCTTTGCATCATAACGGAGTAAAGTGGTGTAGGACCAAATCGCTTCCAATACTTTCGTCTTTGTTGCCTGTACAGGTTTGCCTTCATTGGCCACCTGATCGATAGCATTCACCCGCTTAAACTCACCCAATCCACCCAGGGTATATCCTGCACTTTCAAACGTAGCTTCATATTTTTTTCCTGCACCTTGTATTACAAACTTTAGCATGCCCGTGGATACAATTTCCAATGTCATCAACACCTTTTCTCCAGGATACCAATAATATTCCTCTTGTGCAGGTGCATTTTGGTAAAGACTTGCCTGGCCAGAGCTATGTGCTGCTCTTCGTAAAAATGGTCTGAAAGCTCGCCTGTCTTCGGTCACATTTCCTTTTTCATCTTTAATAACTTCCCAGGTAAGACCAATATCCGTTTCCTGTCCCCCCATGTTACCGCCCATATAAACAGAGGGATTATCCAGGTATTGCTTGGGTTTGCCCGGGTTCAACCGCGCCGGATCAAATTCCATCTTTGGTAAGGTAACTTCGGCCTTAATGCCGACCCAAACATCTGTACTGGAAACGACTTTTCGATAGTAGGCTCCTTGAAAACAAGCTTTTGAAGAAGCCGGACGCACCTCATTTTTGAGATACTCATTCCCATCAACACCTACGACCGGAAATTCTGGTTTAACAAATTCATTTTTTGCACTGCAGGCGGTCAGGCCTAGTAAAAAAAGTAAGCGTATGTGTTTCATTATTTCTTCGGATCAATGGGTAAAAAAATTAATGGTGTCGGTAGGCAGGAAGCTCCCGGAGGAGAATAGGTGAATTCTATTTCCTGTATTTCCTTCTTCGGGTCGGGCCAATAAGTTTCGATGAGAATTGCCTCTGGATAACCTTTTGTAATCAGCGCATTTTTGGGATATTGCATCACCGTCTTTTGACCGTCTTGCCTCACAAGTTCCATTGTCAGCCCCATACCACCACACCATTGGTTGTCACCAGATCGGCTGTTCCAGCTAACCAAAGCCAATCCTTTTCCGTCTGTACTCTTCCATTTGATCTTTGTTTTATACAGCACACCGTAGTTTCCGGCATTCTTGGCAAATTCCTTTTTCGCGCCAATCGTTCCCGTGATCCATGGATCGTCCTGCCCGTCGGCAACAATCAGCTGCACTGCTCCTTTTTTGGTGTCAAGCGTATCTTTCGGATTAATCTGATAATTGGAAATTGGAAAAATACCACGCCCAGCGTTTGCGTGACTATGTGGAATCAGGGTCTTTATCCGCGGAAACACTTTTGGTCCAGACTCATTTGGGGCAAATTGTATGACAGCGATCTGCGCCGGCTGGTCTACCACAAATTCATAGAATCCATGGACAAGTTCATCGTATTGTACCAGCTGTTTTTCCAGTTTTTCATCGATAGCCATCACTTCCCCCGGTTTAAGCACTTTCACCTGATTGTTTACAGCAGATAAAAAGTAGTCCTCAAGCCCTTTCTTTCCAATTTCAAAATAGTTTGAACTCGGTTTTTGTGAAGCATACTTCAACATGCGAAAATGCATATTTTCATGCCCCAGGTTTTTTATGACCGCCGAAATCTTACGGGGCATTTTTTGAGGTTCTTTGACACCATTGACGTTATAGACATACAACCTAACTGCTCCGGGATCAACCGTCTCCTGTAGTGCAATGGCTTCCGGAACACGGATATACTCGGGATCATCAGATATGATATACTGCGGCCCCGGTAATACGGTCTTTGTGTAAGGCAACTTGGGAAAGTCCGTTTTTAGAAAATCTTCCAATAAGACGATATCGCCTTTATTTGCGCTTACAATCTTTTTGGACACGCTACTTAAATCATTTTTTTGTGCAAATCCAACTTTACACGAAACTAAACCTAACATCAACAATAAGCTTGTTTTGATGTGCTTGTTCATAATTTTATTTTTTTACGAATGAATACAATGTTCCTCCACTGCAACACAAGCTGCGTGAAGGAACGATTATTTTAATTTGAATCGGCATAAATTGTAAACTCCTGCGCAACGAGATAACCAAAGGTCGTCAACATATACACCTGAAGCCTTTGTCCATTTTCTGAAGTTCCCATACAGATGTCGCTGGTTGCGTTACCATTGGTACCGCCATTAAACAGTTCGGACTCATAAACACGTAATTGGTTATAGGTCGTTGAACTCAGTGTGGTACCAATGCGGGCTCGATCGCTAATATCATAAACATATAGCTGACCAATCTCATTGCTTCCAAACAATTTGACCTGAGCCAAAATATCTGCGTTGTTAAAACGCTGAAAGGCGATACCACCATTCATAGCAGTACCTGTAATTGCCGGGAATGCTGCTAGCCGCCCCCAGGTACTTCCCGAAACATAAGCAAGTTCGGCGTTAGTGCTCGCGATCAGTTCGGCGTTAGTGCCGACCCCTAAAGGAAGATATTCCGGAAGGAAGCCCAATGATGTCGCACCATCCTTATATTCCAGGACATCGGCCGCGGTAGATTTTATCTGGCCATTTTCGACTGTCCAACGCAGGAGGTAACGACTGGTTGCAACCGAAGCGAGTAACTGACCGTTTCCGTCCATATCCCCTACCCAGTTAAGTTTACGACCGATATTGCCATCGCCGGCAGCTACCGCAGCAGGTTTGCTATAAGGTAGATCCAATAGCTTGGCAGGACTGGTATCAAAAACATCTCTGTATTTGTATAGCACAAAGCTCTGTCCATTCGGCGTATAAGTTCCTAACATAAATCGTCCTTTTTCATCGCTCACGCCTTGGAAGATCAAACGACCAGCCGGGAAAGGATTTGTTAGGTTATGGGAATAAGCTCCTGTGAAACGGTTATATACCTTAAATACAGATGGGGAAGTCCGGCTCACAATCACCAAGTAGTCGCCACTCACAAAACAGGACGTTTCACTATTTGCAGTAAAGCCCAAGTCTGCCGCTTTCTTCAGGAACAAGCGCCGGTTAATGCCCACCCCTTTTTCAAGTTTGACAGGTTCTTTAACAACCAATTTGAGCTGCCGCTTGATATTTCCGGCTCCAGAAATCGTCAGGGGTACTTCTGCACCGTTTGCTAAATTGACCTGAGCTCCGCTTGCTATAGAACCACTGGAATGTTTATTAATAACGTAACTCAGCGTAGATTGTGAAAGATCCATACCCGGCACCACATAAAACGTCACCGTATTCCCGTTTAAGATCCCCTCAACTTCATTGACTTTCTGTTCGCTGTCTTTAAATGTAATTTTGATTCCCGAAATATCTGTATTACCTTTCTTCTCGGCAATAACCACATAATCCTTTGCGTCACCGTTTCCCGCGGTAACAGTAATTTTCTTGGGTGCCGTCAAGTCTGTAAATCCATTTAATCCCGGCGTCACCTGGGCATCAGCCGGAATGGAAGCACGCAGCATCAATCGCGAAAGATCTACTTCATTGTCCGAATCGATCGGATAATAATAATCTACGTGCAAATACACCGTATCATTGCTGATCGTACTCAAGAAGAGGCGATCTTGCCCTTTCCCATCAATCGTAGCGTAAAAATCCATCAATTGAATTTTCACATTCCGCTCCAGATAATTAGGTTTTTGACATCCTCCCAAAAGGATCGCACAGGCCCATAAACTGTAAAATTTTATTTTGTCCATTGCTAGTCTTTCATGTTTTTACCAACCTTTAATTTGAGTCAAAGCGCCGTTCAACTGCACTTCATTTTCAGGTATGGGCAGATAATATAATTTTGTACTGAAACTTCTGTTGGTTGCGTCTGCTGAGACAACTTCATACGTTAATCCTGTTGCGTTCGGACTGATCTTATGCCCTGTAAACTTCACATTATCTAACAGGAGGTGAGCTTTTCTCCAACGGCGCAAATCCCAGAAACGATGCCCCTCAAAAGCCAGTTCAACTTTGCGCTCGTGCTCCACTGCGGCCATTGCCTGATTATTGTTGGCAAGGCTAAGGGCATTAAGTCCACGCTTCTGGCGAAGCTGATTGATGTAGGTGGTTGCAGTCGCAAAATCACCCAATTGCGCTTTCGCTTCCGCCATAATCAACAAGACCTCGGCATAGCGCATTTCGATCCAGCTTTGTGTACTCTTATTTTGAACGAATGTCGTATTTGTAGGATCAAGCATTTTGCGTACATAGTATCCCGTAACGGTACGTTTGGGGTCGCCACTCGCGCCAAATGTTGTAAATCCTTCTATCGCATCGGTCGTCGACGTATTCAGTGTTCTTCCTTTCCAGGTTGCACCATTGTACAAGATCGTCGCATAGAAACGAGGTTCACGATTTGTATAGGGAGCCGCTGCCTGCGCAGCATTCTGCCAGGAGAATTTGGATCCGTCGGCCATTTCAAATTCATTGACCAATTCTGCGGTTGGCACACCATAAACCAATGTATTACCCGGAGCATCCCGAGGTGGAGCATAGCCCAGGTCGTATTGATGCGTGACATCAGGTGCCGCAAAATCTACCCGAAAGATTGCTTCCTTTGTATTTTTATTGGTAAAAATGCTTGCAAAATTATCGTCCAAAGCATAGAGTCCCCCATTAGCCATATCGATGACTTTTTGCGCTGCATCGGCTGATTTTTTAAAATACTCTGCGCTCCTCGCCTGTGAAATGCCCGTCAAAGGATCCTGATTGAACTGCTTGAGATCATATTTAGCAATAGAGCCTGCATATAGTCCTACACGCGCCATCAGGGTATAGGCCGCGCCCTGGGTAGCCCGGCCGGCAAGATTGTTGAGCGGAAGATGATCTGCCGCAAATTGGAGATCCTCCAGGATAAAATCATAAACGGCTTCCTCACTCGAGCGTTCATGATCTTTTTCAGTATACTGATCCATACTCTTGAATAGAATCACGCTTCCATGGATCTTTGCCAGCCAGAAATAGGCATATGCTCTCACGAACCTGCCCTCAGCCTCATAAACCTGTTTTTGAGCATCGGAAAGGCTGGACTTGGTATTAATTCCATTGATCATTTCATTGATACGACGGATACGCTCATATCCACTCGCCCAATAATTCAATCCTACACTTGCGGAAGAAAACTGGTTTGAGTTGGATACAAGAATATTGACGGTACCATTCCCAGCGGTATTTGAGGTAAATTTCATTCCATCGGCTAAGGCATCCATTGCATTATCATAGCCTAAATTTGGAAATTGACCAAACTGGAATTTTTTAAATTCAGCATAGATACCCGACACATATAGTTCGGCCGAATTGGGGTCAGCCCATACTTTCTCTTCTGCGATCCGGTCCTGTGGAATTAGATCGACAGAACAACCTTGCAGCGCCATAAACAACAGGCCTAAAAATGAAAGCTGCCGACAGCTGGTATATAGAGTTGATTTCATCTGTAATAGTAATTTTTAGGAGATTAAAAAGTAACGCTTAAACCAAATTCAAAAATCCGTTGCTGCGGATAAAATCCATTATTGACGTTTGGCATTTCGGGATCGAGGTATTTCAAGTAATCCCATGTGAAAAGGTTTGAGCCCGAAGCAAACACGCGTACATGTTCAATCTTCGCTGCATTCAGCAATCCTTTCGGGAAAGTGTAGCCCAACTGCACGGATTTAAGCCGCAGATAATCTCCTTTTCTGATCCATCCTGAATTGGCATTTGCATTGTTCGTCGACATGCCTGTTGCTTTATAGGCACTCATACGTGGAAATTCGGCATTCGGATTGTCTTCGCGCCATGAGTTTTCAACCAAGAAATAAGGGGAGTTTCCATAGTTATAAAAAGGTCGCGTAAAAGGTGTATTATCCTCTACCCCTGAAGTTCCTGACGATCCTTCATAGGCTCCTGCTAGGGCAACATCAACACGTGCAGCACCTTGCAACAATGCTGAAAAGTCGAAGCCTTTATAAGCCATATCGAAATTCAAACCGAATGTTAATTCAGGTACGTTGGAGCGTCCAATATAGGTCATATCGTCCGTTCGGGTAATCCGCCCGTCGCCATTCAAATCTTTAAATTTGAAAAAACCGGGAGCCATAAATCCCGAACTTGGTGAAGGTGTATTGCGTGCTTCCTCCCAGGTCTGTACCATCCCCTCTTTGACAAATCCAATTTTTGTTCCGATAGGTTTGCCAATGAGACTCTGCCAAGAAGGGATACCGTTCGCTTCATCCAGTTTCAGATACCTGTTTTTCGCCCAGTTGATATTGCCGGTTACGCCCAGTTTAAATTCACCAAAACGATCGTTATAACGCAATTGAGCATCAAAACCGCGATTATCAACTTCGCCAATATTGGCCAAACTCGGAAAATAACCACCCATCGACGCTGGATAAAGGTTTCCAACCTGTCCCAAAATACCGGAAGTATAACGATAGAACCATTCGAAATCAAAACCAAATTTTCCATTTAAAAACCGTGATTCAAATCCAACATTGGATGTGGTGGATTCTTCCCATTTCAATAGCGGGTTTTGAGGTGCATTGGTATATAAGGCTTTGACCGGCTTGCCGTCTATGACAATGACTGGTGTTGTATTTTGTGAAAGGGTATTAATGTAAGGGAAACTACCCACTTGTGCACGGTCGTTACCTGTACGCCCAATAGACCCTTTTAATTTAAGAAAATCTGCAAAAGGGACAGCTTCCTTAAAGAAGGACTCATTTGAGACAACCCAGCCCAATCCAATGGCCGGAAAAGATTTCCAGCGGTTTTCCTTGGCAAAGTTAGCGGAGGCGTCCCAACGCGATACCAACTCCACCAAATAACGATCGCGGAAAGCATAATTCAGCCGTGTCACAAATCCCGCACGTGCAGATTCGGCATCACTGGAACCTGTAGACTTGATAATGTCTTCCTGGGAAGCCGAACCATAGTTTATTTCCTGAATAATACTGATTGGAAAATTACTTGCGCCGGCACCAAATTGATTACCATGAGTTTTTGCATATTCATATAAACCTAACACACCGATGCTATGATCACCAAAAGTGCGGTTATAATTTAAACTGGCCTGCCAGGTGCTGCGATAGTTTGCAGCAAAACTCTGACGAAGAGATGTCTTCGTGATTCCGGGCAAAGTGGTCATCGCCACAAAGTCGCCTGCAACCTGGTCCCGCTGTCTTCCCATCGTCGGATAGGGTGTCAGCCAAGATTTGGATTCATCCGAACTATAGTCGTATGCGCCCTGAACTTTTGCCAGCAAACCTGTTACTCCCGGAACTTTAAAATCGATGTTTGCTGTTCCCTGAAAGATATTGCTTTTGAGCTTCTGGTATCCCGAATTTGCAACGGAAGCAATTGGGTTGACCCACCCTGCTCCTGCCTGATATGCTACCGGAAGTCCATTTGGGGCATACATAGGCAGATTCGGGAGCATCCGAACAGCCTGGTAAAATGGATTCATATAGGCCGAGTTATCGGGTGAAATACCGGGTAAATTGGTATTTTGATTACGTAAACCAATGTTCAAACCAACCGTCAGGTATTCATTAAGCTCACTTTTAAGGTTTGTACGGATATTGTAGCGTTTAAAATTGGTATTGTCGATCACCCCGTCCTGGTTCATATGGCTGACCGAAGCAAAATACTGCGTTTTGCCCGCTCCACCCGAAATTGTCGCTGCATGATGTTGCGAATAGCTATTATTATCTGCCAATAGGCCAATCCAGTCTGTATTCCCAAATAACGGATTGGTATTGGTTCCATTTGCCACAGCATCGATGAGTTCCTGAGTGTAGATGTAAGGTGCTTCAGTTTGCTTCGTATTTCGGAGAAAATCATTGTCCAGTTCTGTTCCTTTGTTATACCAGTTCATATAATCCGGTCCATTGAGGAATTTTGGAAAGCGGGTATTTTGGCCAATGCTGTATCCAAAGTCATAGGTTACTTTGGTCTGTTCCTTTCGTCCATTTTTTGTTTTAACCAATATAATACCATTGGCGGCCTGTACACCATAAGCGGCCGTGGAGACTGCATCCTTTAAAAAGGAAATCGTTTCTATCTCACTTGGGTCCAGATAAGCCAAGGTAGAAAGCGGTCTTTCGATATCATCGACAATCACCAAAGGACTTCGATTACCACCATAAGTTCCAACTCCGCGCAGATACAAGGTCGCGTTATCTGCCCCTGGGCGGCCGGATTGTTGCAATGCTGTCAATCCGGGAACACGTCCTACGAGTGCATTGGTCAAATTCATCGACGGGGCTTTCTTGAGCTGATCACCACCGATCTGAACGACAGATCCAACGACGTTGTTCTTCTTTTGCGTACCATAGGCTACTACTACAACCTCATCAATTTGACGCTGATCGGACTCCAAAACAAAACTCTGTGTACCGGCAACTGTGATCTTCCGCGACTGCGACAAATAGCCGATATAACTAACCTGAAGTTCAGCCGGAAGTCGGTCTACCTGCACGGTAAAACTCCCTTTTTGATCCGTACGTGTTGTTACAGAAGTCCCCACTACTTTAACCGTCGCGCCAGCAATAGGCTGTTCATCGCGATTTCGTATGGTACCATTTACAATGGATTGAGCAAAGCTTATTGCGGATTGCATAAAAACAATAAGTAATCCCAATGCCTTAAAAAGATACCTGCGTTTTACATGTGTTGGTTTCATAATTTAGGAATGAAAAAATAGTGTTATGTTAAAAAATAAGTATTTATGGTCACTCGGTTACCTAAACCATGATCAGACGTTTTTCATTGGATAAAACATGCAACGTTCTGACACCGGCACGGCAACGTATTTTGGTTTACAATTATTAGGTATATTATTTATACAACACTAAATAAGAAATAAAATTTTAAATATTCAAATTATTTCTAATTTTTTTTATTAATTGAGATCTACTAAAGAAGAAAAAACACAAACTTAATTTTGCATGATGATATATTTACTATATTTACCCATAAGTTAACGTAACACAGTTATGAGTATAAAATTCTTGAGTGACTTACATGATGCAAGCTATAGCGGTGTAGCCTATAAAAATATTTTGCTTAAAAAGGAGATTTTGACCTTTTTTGCGACCAAGGGGCCTTCAACTATTCCTGAACTGAGCAAGGAATTCAACATCAGTATTCCAAAAATCAACGAATCTATTAATGAACTTATGGAAGATGCATTGGTCCAGGACAATGGAAAGTCGACTTCGGGAATTGGTAGAAAACCGAATTCCTATGGTCTACTTGCAAATGCAGCCTTTTTTGTTGGCGTCCAAGTAAGCCATGATCATCTCAGTATCGTGGTGATGGATATGAAAAAAGACATTGTTGCTACACAAGAAGAAATTCCCCATCGCTTGGAAAATAACCAGGAATCGCTTCAAAATATTTGTCGGGAGATCAACCAGTTTATTGCAACGCATCAGATTCAAAAAGATAAAATATTGGGTGTCGGCATTAATTTATCTGGTCGCATTAACTACCGAACAGGTTATTCCTACAGTTATTTTAATTTTTATGAAGATCCCCTATCGAAATATTTTGAGCAGGAACTACAATTGCGCACCTATCTTGAAAACGATAGTAAGGCGCTTGCCTATGGAGAGTTTTCGAGTGGAATTTTAAAGGATGAGAAAGATGCTCTTTTTGTCAATGTGGACAATGGCATCGGACTAGGAATTTTGATCAATGGAAAGATTTATTATGGAAAATCCGGTTTCTCGGGTGAATTTGGCCATATTCCGATATTTGACAACGATATCATCTGCCGCTGTGGAAAAAAGGGCTGTCTTGAAACGGAAGCATCTGGTTTTGCCCTTCGTAACCGAGTCATTGCGGAAATAAAAAATGGCGCAACTAGTATTTTGACAAAAAAATTTAACAATCTGGAAGATATCCGGCTCAGCGATATTATAACAGCTGCAAAAAAAGATGATAATCTTGCTATTGAGCTCATCAATGAGCTTGGGGAAAAACTAGGTCGCGGGCTCGCAACGTTAATCAATATTTTTAATCCAGAAATCATCATTGTTGGTGGAATTTTAGCTAAAAGTGAGGAATATCTGATGTTACCGCTAAAGAATGCAGTCAATAAATTTTCATTGTCTATTGTCAACAAGGACACCAAACTTGCCAATTCAAATAATGGGGAAAAACTTGCAGCTTTAGGCGCCTGCCTTCTTATCCGAGACCGACTACTTTCCATTATCGATTAAACATAAAGCGTGGATTTCAATAAAATCCACGCTATTTTACCTTTCTACTCGTTCCTTGACGACCTCTCCATAGGGATCTTTTACTTCGGTTTTCGTTTGAGCGAGGTGTATCCACTTCTTAAACGTTCCAATAAAAACAATCGCCATAAGGGACATCGCCGCAATAGCCAATCCAGCCAGTAGATATTGACCTTTGGGTATGTAACCTTGCACAACCTGAAGATAGCCCGCCCAAAAGGTGATTATGGCCATAAAAACACCTGGAATGGCAGCAAACAAGACATATTTTCGCCTGTTCATTCGGATGAGCATCGTTGTACACACAATTAGACCACAAGCGGCCAACAGCTGATTGCTGATACCAAATAATGGCCAAATACTACTTACATTACCGGTATAAACCAAATATCCCCACGAAAACGTAAACAAGGCACTGCAAATCCATACACCTGGTTTCCAGTTTTTATCACTAAATTTAGGAAAAACGGTTCCGAGCATTTCCTGTAGGAAAAAGCGTCCCACCCGGGTACCTGCATCGATTGCGGTAAGGATAAACACGGCTTCAAACATAATAGCGAAATTGTACCAATAGGCCATAATATCGTTCATAAAAGGGACTTTATCAAAGATATGGGCCATTCCGACAGCCAAGGATACTGCCCCTCCCGTTCGACCGTGAAGGTCCACACCAATTCGATCGATAAAATGCTGTAAATCCACCGCTGAAAGATGCGGATGCTGGGCTAAAAATTGTGCATAGTCGGCTACTGGTGTATTGATGGCAAAATAATCCCCCGGCATCAACGTGCAAGCTGCAATTAAAGCCATCAGCGCGACAAAGCCTTCGACAAGCATGGCGCCATAGCCAACAAACAAGATCTCGCGTTCATTACCGATCATTTTGGGCGTCGTGCCTGTTGCAATAATAGCGTGAAAACCTGATATGGCACCACAAGCAATGACAATAAAGATAAAAGGCAAAACAGGACCTGCAATGACTGGCCCACCACCATGGATAAATGCGGTCAGAGCAGGCATCTGAATGGTTGGTGCGACAAAAAATATTCCTACCGTAAGCATCACAATTGTACCTATTTTGAGATAGGTCGAAAGGTAATCTCTTGGGACCAATAATAGCCAGATGGGCAATACTGAAGCAAAAAAACCATATACAGCAATACCGATGGAAATCGTTTTTACATCCCAGTTGAAAAGCGCGTGGAAAGTAGGAATTTGCATCAGGTGGTGACCTGAGATAATACCACCAATCAGTAGCACACCACCAATGATACTTGCCAAGGTAACCGAGCCTTCACGGTAGCGCATCATCAAGCCCATTAAAATAGCAATGGGCATTGTTAATATAATCGTAAATAATGACCATGGCGCCTCATGCATTGCACTGATACAGGCTAACGATAAACCGGCCAAGGTCAAAATCAAAATGAAAAGTACCGCAATACCGGCAACTGCTCCAATAGGCTTACTGACCTCCTTGGAGGCAATGGTCGCTAAACTTTCTCCTTTATGTCGTACAGAAGCGAAAAGCACGACCATATCGTGCACACCGCCACCTAATACACAACCAATTAGTATCCACAGAGCCCCCGGTAGATAACCAAACTGTGCCGCGAGCACTGGACCAACTAGTGGTCCTGCCGCGGCGATTGCCGCGAAATGATGACCGAACAGTACTTTCTTATCGGTTTTTACATAATCGTGTCCATCTGCAAACTCCACCGCCGGTGTCTGACGAGCGCCATTCAGTCTGAGCAATTTATTTGCGAGAAACAAGCCATAAAACCGATACGCAATCGCAAAGAGCAATATCGCAGCAAAAACTAAGGTCAACGCATTTATTCCATTGAGAGCATCCATAGCAGTTAAGTTACACGATTATTTTTGCTTTTTCAAATACCTCATATACCTTCCATAATGCACGGGGAACATGGAAACACCCCTTCCATTTTCCGCCTTTAAGATCGAGCAATACCTCACCTCTTCGATTGAGGTAGCCAAACCATTCGCCATGTTCGGGGTCCCTAAAATGCGTCCAAGTATATTCATGAACCCGTTCGAACCAACGTTTAGCCTCTTCATTTCCCGTTAGTACCCAAGCTTTCGCCATACAGACCAGTGTTTCACAGTGCACCCACCATAACTTCTGGTCCCATTCCAACTGCTGGGTCGGTTTACCCTGCGCATCCATAAAGTAGAATATACCTCCATATTTCTCATCCCATCCATACTCCAGCATACGGACACCAACGCGCATGGCTTTTTCAATCAACGCTGGTCGCTGCAATCTTTCTCCCAAATCCATCATAAACCACATGGCCTCTATGGCATGTCCAGGATTAAGCAATCTTCCCTCAAAACTATCCAGCAATGCACCATTGGGACTTACATTCTCAAAGACAAGTCCCTGATCTTCTTTATAGAATACATCCATCACCTCGACCACAACATCTTCAATCAGTTCTTGCACCAAAGTAGGATCCAATAAGTGCTCTAATTCGATGGAGAGATTACTAAGAATCATGGGCAACGCAAAATTCTTTGATGGACGCGTCCCGGGAACTGTTTTGTCGTATATGCCTTTGGTATGGTTCCGGCGTTTCAATATATTGTGAAAGGTATGTTGCGCAATTTCTGCATAACGTTGCTCCTGTGTTGCCGTATATAAGGCACCAAACCCCATGGCAGCAAAGCAATCTGAAAAAATATTGTAAGGCTTTACAAGCGCTTTCCCTTGTCGATCGAGTGAAAAATACCAGTTCCCTTCGTCATCGCGACCGTATTTTTCCATAAAGTCGGCGCCATGCATTGCGATGTCCAACCAGGAGGAACGGCTTTCAATCTTGTTATAAATGCTCGAAAAAAGCCAAACTTGTCGCCCCTGCAGCCACATAAACTTATCCGTATCAAAAACTTCACCTCTTCTATCCAGGCAGGTAAAATACCCCCCATAATCCCTATCTAGGGAATGTGCTGTCCAAAAAGGAAGAATATGATTAAATAATTCGTCTTTGTAAATTGTACTATAATGATTCATATATAAATGAATTTGCTCTTTAAAGGCCATTTAAAATCTCTGGCCTACTCTTATCAATAATGCTATGTCTTGTTCTCTAACTTCTTCGAGATTACTTTTTGTCGTCATTTGGCGTGCTTTAAACACGTGATCCCTATCACCAATTGTTGTTCAGGGCATATTCTTGGTACCGATTGTAAAGGTGTCCTGCCTGTAAATAAGCGGACTGTGGACTCATAAAATGGGAGAATTCGAACGTAATTGCTTTATCATAGCCAGCCTTTGCCGCAGCCTCAAGCTTTAATCTTAGTTTATCAAACTTGATCGGCAAGAATTTAATCGGCATATCCCGGTCAAAAGATTCGGCATTCGTCCAACAGGCCATACCATATTTATCAGCCAATTTCTTATTGACCTCAAAGAAATCGGGAAGCTCATCGTAATCAATGTGTCCATCCTGAAAGGCCACTGCGTCGACCGCTCCTTGTATACCTTCAAAAATTTCGCCCCATTCCCGTTCATGTTCCAATACCGAAACTGCATCGGCTTTACTAAGCTCGGGAGAAACGGCAAGCACAGCTTTTTTTCCATCAATCCAGGGCGATATAAATGTCGGCAAGCCCCCACTGACCGCCTTGCACTGTAACCCAAGTGTACGAAAAGCATGAACAGCTCCTTTCGTCTTACGGCTGATTTCCGTACTGATATACCATCCACCGAAGCTTTTATAATGCCCATATTTAGCCCAAACCTCTTCAATTACATATTGATTGGAATCGATTTCGTGACTCAGATCTCCTGTCTCCCAATAAATACCGCTGTCATAAAGCCCAAAATAGAATTTCATATCATACTTGTCTGCAAGCTGCAGATAAAGCTCTACAAGATCCAACGATGGTCTAAAACAGCCATATTTGTCCATCAGATAAGCCGATGGATAGGTTATAAATTTACGATAGCCACTGCGAATCATAATAACAGTGTCTATACCAATTGCCTTCATATATGCAAAATCCCGATCCCATTCTTCTGCCCCCCAGTTCTGGTGCGGAATATCGTGGGAAATCTCGTCAATAAATGTTCCTGTAATTCTCATAAATATTTCTTTTCTTTTAATAATTGTACCCATTTTATATAGGCACTGGGTATCAGATGCACACCATCAGCTGAGTAAATTGCGTTAAGTCTTCCCTCATTGTCCTGAAAAAGTGGGCAGAGATCAACAAATGGGATATTTTCATCTGCTGCAAGCTGTCTTAGTTTTTCATTTAAGACCGGAACCAACACATTTCTACCTTTTGTATAAGGCTCTTTTGTTAGTTCTTCATTGATCGGTAAGGCACTCTGAAGATAGATAAGGGTCTTTGGTGAGATCTTTTTTATTCGTTTAATGATACGCTTGTAGTTATTGACCGACACTTCCTGCGGAAGCTTTCGGAATTGGTCATTAATGCCATCCATCAGAAAAATTGCCTGCGGACGTCCGCGCAACACCTCATCTATACGCGCAAGAATCCCAAACGAATTATCTCCGCCTATCCCCCTGTTCAGTACAGGATATCTTGAATCTGCAAGCAATTCCTGCCATTCTGCCCGTTCAGTAATACTATTTCCCAAAAACACGATTGCTCCTTTAATGGTTGGACTTTGTTCGAAATAGGCCATTCGTTGTTGATAATACCAGTTGGCGTAACTGCTATCTATTTTAGTCTCCTGAGCTGAGAGGGACTGGGAAAATACCGATAGACATATTCCAATGAGGAAATGTAAACAAACACCGCCCCGAAGATACTTTCCAGCTGCTGGAAATACCTTAAAAGATTCCAGCGACGTCATAAGAGTTTTTGCTGTTTTAAATAATTGGCCCAAATTAAATAAGTGGCTTGCTTCAGATGTAAGCCATCAATTGTTAGCTCAGCTTTTAATTCCCCATTACCGTCCACCAATATCGGCTGTAAGTCTACAAAACGAACTTGATGTGCCGTACACAATTCTTTCAAAGCATTGTTCAGCGACACAATCTTTTCATTTCGTACTTCTTCATAGCTTTTTGGTAACAAAGATTCATTCACAGGTAGAAGTCCTTGCACAAAAAGCGCTGTATTTGGCGACTGCTTTTTAACCTGCTTTATTATCCTCTCTATATTCGTTGAAATAATGGAAAGTGGTATTCCTCTTTTCATGTCGTTCACCCCACAGAGCAGAAATATTTTTCGTGGTCTGGACGCTAATATCTCGTCTAGTCGTGCTAAAATACCGTAAGTCACATCGCCGCTAATCCCACGATTGATCACATGCTTCCGCTGGAGGATTTCTTGCCATTTTCCACCTTCGGTAATGCTATTGCCAAGGAAAACGATTTCGTCCTTCTGATTGGGCACCGCTTTAAAAAACTCAAGCCTTGCGCGATAATGTTGATTATCAAACGTAGAATCAATATCCTTTGATTGCGCTAAAGTCAATGCCGGTAAAAAAAAAGGCAACAATAAGGCCTTCCAGTTCCTATAAAAAAGTATATTCATATGCATTAATTATTTTCGTCCGTATGCACTTTTTCGGGTTTTCGCAACGGAACCCACCAGGAAACCAAAAAGGCCGGAATAGTAGAAACTAATACCCAGATAAAAAATTCCTTGTACCCCAGATGATCACTTAGCCAGCCACTGATCATCGAAGGAATCATAAATCCTAGATTGACAAGACCACTTCCAAAAGCGTAATGTGCCATTTTATATTTACCTGGGGCGATATTTTGCATGATAAAAAGAATAATTCCGATAAAGCCAAAACCATATCCAAAGTACTCGATGGCGACAGCAGTAGCGATGAGATAAAGGTTTGTCGGCAATGTAATCGCAAGAAATGCATAAGCTACAAATGGAATATTAAAGAAGGAACAAAGGATCATAAGTGTTCTCCGGTCTAAGCCCTTTTTGGATACAAAATGCCCTGCGACAATCGACCCCAACACAAAAGCTATGGCACCAAATACACCATAAAGCAATCCAATTTCCGAAGTACTGAGGCCAAGCCCACCTTCGGTACGTTGCGCTTTAAAAAATAAGGGGGTGATCTTAATAGCCTGCCCTTCAGCAAAACGATAAAAGACAATAAAAAGCAAACTAAACCAAATATTCTTTTTCTGAAAAAAAGTTATGATAACGTCTTTAAGCGTATCCATTCCTTCCTTTAAAGAAGTGGATTTGGGAGCTTCATCGTGAGCAGGTAAAGCACGTATACTGTACAATCCAATGCCCAACATAATAAATCCATAAGCAAACATCACCACCATCCACGCGGATTTAATGCCGATTTCCTGCTCCAATTGCCCCGCCAAATAAACGAGTACGCCGCCAGAAAACACTTTGGCGACATTATAGAAAGCACCTTGCCAGCCGACATATTTTGCCTGTTGTTTTGCATTCAGTTCATTCAAATATACCCCGTCGGCTGCGGTATCATGTGTGGAACCACTGAATGCAATCAGTGTCAATAAGGCGATGGAGAAGCTAAAAAAATGATCCAACTGCAGCGTAAGACCAAGCAGACCAAAGAGTAGCCCCGTGAGCAGCTGCGTGGTATAGACAAAAAATTTCTTGGTCTTATACAGTTCCAAAAAAGGTCCCCATAAGGGTTTTATTGTCCAGGGCAGCATAATCAATGAGGTCCAAAAAGCAATCTGTGCGTCCGATACCCCCAAATTTTTATACATAATGGAGCTCGCACCCGAAAGGGCAACAAAAGGTAGCCCCATGGCAAACCATGTTGTGGAGATCCAAAAAATAGGCGGAAGTGCCTTACGCCCTTTGCGAAGCTCCACCGTTTGTTCTAATAATTCATTCATTTTATGACTTCCAATAAAGTTTTAATCGGCTGCTCACGATCGTCAACAGCGCCACAATTCCGGTGAATAATACACCGCGCATCACTCCCCCAAAAGCACCCTGTGCCCCCATCTGATCAAGAGCGCTCTGTAATCCCGTAAGCGCCAATAGCGGGATCAACACTAGATTTCCTGCGGTATAGGCGACCATCGGATTTTTACCAACCAGTGCTATACCTTGAAACAGCGGTTTTCCAAAAGCAAGTTTCTCGATACAACACAGCATTGTTAGCGCATAACAGGCTAAGCCTGTACAGACAAAATAATAGCTGTATGTGGAATAATCCTTTTTTATTCCCCCTTCATACGCTTCGAAGATCAGTCCTAAAAAAAGCAGATAACTTCCGAGTACAGCCATTTTTGCCTGTAATGTCAGTGCTTCGCCCTTTCGAAAAATGCCTAAACAGAAGCATAGTGAAAAGATCAACATCAGGTTAAGTCCGATATTGATATCGAGATAACGCATATAGAGATTGAAGACATTCAGTCCAATCAGAAAGGCACAAAGCAAGCCTTGTAATGCCAGTTGAGACCGCTGCATGCTGGGTTTTTCAGCCAACGATGTATCAGCAATGATCCACTCGCCGACAACTGTCGCCGGAAGGATAATAAAGAGGTATTTGAGGTAATAAAATTGATAAAGCCAAGTCGCAGGGCTGAGTTTGTATATAAATTCGTTGATACTACCGACTTCTTTGGCTCCCAAAAAAACGCCCATAATAAATGGTAAAATCGCCATACGTAACCAGATGGATTTCGCCGTCAGCCACCACCATACTGTCCCAAACAAAGCCATATTGGCCAACACCAAGATAATAATATCTGTTTTCTGGAGGGTAAATCTATCCGTCTGTGCATACACCAGATATAGCATCCCTACAGATAGCAACAGGGCCACTACGTGAACACGTCTCGCGGTCCGCATCGGCAAATAGGACTTTAAATCTGCGTAAATTAAGAAGAGTAAGATAAAGCCGATGATAGACATCATATAGTGCGATGTACCAGGCTCAGAACGCATCACCCAAGCGCGCATATAAAAAGAAAATAAGGCAAAAAAGAATAAGGCAACAAAACGCTTAAAAATTGTACCCAAGATAGGCAAAGCGTTTAGGTTAGCCACTTTTTTCCGCATAGCCAATGGGATGGCCGCACCCATCGTAAAAAGGAAAATCGGAAAAACCAGATCTACCCAGGTTACACCTGCTACACTGGGATCAAATGCATGTTTTGGCGGTGGCACCTGTGCATGGTACATCCAAGCAGGCAGGTTTCCAAATGAAATGCTCGATGAAAGCACCATTAAAAGGATGGCAATTCCCCGCAGAACATCCAAACTATCGTTTCGCTGCTGTGGAGTCGCTGTAGAATTTGGTAAAATTGGTGTCATCTCGTTTTTCTATGCGTTCGGAAATCAATTTTTTGTTGCTATAAATTGGCCGGTAAAATCCACCGGCCGTTCAAACGGCTTTAGGATATGATCCAGCACAACCGCCACTTGAGCCCTTGTTAACACTTGATTTTCTTTTGCTGCAATGACGGACCTGATTTTATCTTTATTCAAAGTGGGGTCGACCTGGAGCAATAGCGCCGCAAAAAATTCTGCTGTCACATCGGCCCCCGAGCCAGCGACTTTATCGGCAACTGGATAATAACTACGCATACCATCGATCAGGTCTACTTCGCTTATGCGGTGTTCGGGATAGAACCAAGTCTGATTGGCCCATTTGTAGGGTACACCTCTTCCTTTAAGAATGCCAGTTGCTCCAACACGTTGGATTGCCTGAAACCAACTATCTTTTGGATCAACATCGATAAAGGGCATGAGATAGGCATGATTGTCCAAAAGTACTTGCTGTACCTCCCTTAATGAAAGATCTTTGGGAGTAACAGCTTGTTTTGCAGACAGCGCTGCCAGCACTCCAGCAGCTTGACCAATACCCAATACAACTGGCTGAAGGCGGGTGGCCCCAGCCACAATATTGCTCACACTGATGCTTTTTTCAGCAACAATAAAATCCGCTATTTTCTCAGGAATCAAACTTCCAAGGGGTACATTGTAGGATGGTACCCGAATCTTAACAAAATCAATTTTGGGTGCATCCGGGTTCTTCAGGTGATGATGATCGATGGTATAATCGCCTACTATCCCACCTGTGCGGTACAAAGGCAGCTCCTGCTGATAAGGACTCTGCACATAAGGCAATGTAAGCTGCACCAAGCCTTTAGCACGTCTAGACTCGCGATGATAAGCAATAAAGGGAAGTTTATCGGCCGTATCATATTCATCATCGGCAAGCCCCAAGTTTTTAAAACCCAGCTGACTTTGAAGATGATATACAAAACGTAAGGTATGATCTTTCGCCTTTTGCAATTCCACCGCCCTCGCCTTTGGCGACATCTCGATAATATTCAGGTAGATATCATTTCCGTCTTTAGGCCAGTTTATCATGTATTTTCCATTCGGCAATTTGCCATAGGTAATCATTTGATCACAATTGATGATAGGCGTATTGCTGTGTGAAGCAGGATCTTTAACATCACAGGCATGTTCAAACTCTTTAGGATCATAACCTTGAGGTTTCTTTAGCAATCTCTTTGGATCGGCACCATAGTCTTTCAGGATAGCGACATAAGTAAGGTCTTGAATTATTGAATTGGCCTTTTCGGGAGCAAATTCTTCTTTCGTATCGTAGCGGCTATCCATACCGATGCTGTAAGCAACACCCGCACGCGGCAAGAGATCCCCCAACTCCGTCGCATCGACTAAAATAGAAGCGCTTACGGTTTTCTTTTTCCCTTTCCGTTCAATGGCAACAGTCCAGCCTTTAGCCTGTTTTTTCAGATCTAAAAGGTTGCTTTTATACCAAACGGCAATATTTTTTTCGGCGCCAACCATTTTTTTTAGTATCTGGTTTCCTACCGAAGGCTCAAACAAGGTGTTACTTACCCAACCCGTTTCCACTGCCTTTGGACCACCATAATACGCATAAAGTTCTGCCCTAAATTCACCCCATATTCCCGAGGGCATACGATGGTTACCATCAATAGCCGACACTCCAGCCGACGTGAGCATACCGCCCAACCAGCCTGTCTCTTCTACGACAAGAACCTTACTTCCCAACCGCGCTGCCTGCAAAGCTGCCGCAACACCACTAGCACCGCCACCAACGATCAATACATCGTATGATGCTACAGTCTGCCCCTGCGAGGAGAGTGTGACAGAAATCAATAAAATAGAAAAAAAAGATTTAAACCAATTCATATGAAGTTAATTGCAGTAAATAATTTAAAAAATACGCGCCAAATACCGGCGTAAGAACCAGAGATACACTATTTTGTTGCCGGACTAAAGGATCAGTATAAGGTGAATAAAACATATAGGTTATCGATTAATGGATCAGACGATTAAAATAAGCGAAATGAACCGGAATGGTTTTGGCCCAGTAGCCAGAGGTATGAGCGCCGGGCTGCGCAATATAAGTCGATTTGATCTTGAGTACATCACAACTATCCCGAAGGGACTTATTGGCCCCATATAGATAATCTTCAGTACCACAATCAAAAATAAATGTCTTTTCACTCCCAGCGACCTTATGGACATTATGGATGACACTAAAACGATCGAATAATGGATTTTGATCGCTGTATTGACCTAAATGTTGGGCTAGACTTGTTTTCTTGAAAGCCGAATGTCTCAGATTGACAACTCCCGAACTGCTGCCAGCACTTTTAAAAAATGATGGATAGTTAAAAAAGAGCCAAAGTGCACCATGCCCCCCCATACTCACACCCGTAATAAATGAGTTTTCACGATCCGTATGATATTTATGCTGAATGTAGGGCATCAATTCCTCAGTCAGAAACTGTCCGAATTGAGAACCATCTTTTTGTGGACTGTCTAAAAACCAGCTCGTCCGAAGACCGTCAGGGCATACCACTACAAAGCCATATTGATCGCTCAATGCCTGAAAATCGACAAATTTTGAAAGACTTTTATAATTTGCCCCATGACTATGCAGCACATATACAACAGGTAAGGCTCGGTTGCCCGGCTTCATCTTTGGTATATAGACGTAGCCGGAATCTACTCCAGAAAGATGGGTAGATTTTAAAATGTACAGCTCTTGTCCTTTGGCCAACATTGTACCAATGGCACATAAAAGGCATATGATTAAACGCATGGATATAATTGAGTCAGTCTTTAGATTTATCTTGAAGCTAAATTAATAATAAAATTTACAATAAAAAAAGTATTTAATAATTTTTTTTATTTAATATAATCGCATTACGTTATTTTATAACGAAGTCAGTTTATCAATTCACCTTAAATAAAAAGAGCATTGGAAAAACTTCCAATGCTCTTTTAGCTTGATGATTTAAAACGCTAATTAAATCAACCAGCCTTCCTATTTCTTGTCACTTATTATGCCCTTATTTTACCAGACACTGTACCGTTGCTGTTTTTAGCCAAGGTGATGTGAACCTTATATCGACTTTGTCGCCAGATTGGCCCAATACTTGAACATAAGCAATCATCTTACCATGATATACCCGCTGTTTGTTATCAGTATAATCGCCCATGTCGGCATTATTTCCTGCTTCCATTCCCAGCAGTCGTGCATTTCCAATGAGGTCGCAGGTTACTTCATCTTCTGACAGTATGACGGGTTCATCGTTGGCATCTACCAACTGCAAGGCAATTTGAATGATTGCGCCCGATTTTATGTCTTGTTCTCCAAGAATGGTGGCATGAATAGCCGTGGGCCGTTGAGTTGATTGTATTGCATGACGGACGATCTCCTTTTTATCATTGTCTAAACCTACAACTTCCAATTTGCCCGAAGTATAGGGAATATCCCAAAAGATAATACCTGTTTTCTCATCATATTTCTTTTCTTCGCCAACAAGCTTACCATTGAGTTCCAATCGTGCCTGCGCACTATTAGTATAGCAAACGACCCGAATTTGTTGTCCCTCTTGATAATTCCAAATTGGCCAAGCGTCCATAGAAGGGGCTTCATTCTTGCGCTGTCCTTCCTCCGACTCCAATGCCGACCACACATCGGTTGCTCCTGCCCCTCCTTTCAATGGATAAGTACCTAAGTAAGCCATAGGTTTATCCGACCACAGCGATTGGCGATAATAACCTCTCGGTTTGACAAATCCCGCAAAATCCAGCAGTCCCGAATAGAATCCCCGGGAAGGCCAACGTCCGGATTCGCCGAGATAATCGATTCCTGTCCATAGAAATTGACCAAAAATATGCGCATTGTCACGTACCGCTAACCAAGCAGAAAGATCATGTCTATTTTCGCTGCCGAAAATAACGCGCTCGGGAAAGCGTTGATGATCCAGTTGATAACGGCTTTCTGTATAATTGTATCCAGCGATGTCAAGTGCGCCTGGATAGGCGGTTTCGTTAGACATTGCTACACCTGCAAGCCCTGCTGTAACCGCTCTGCTTTTATCGTATTTTTTTACAACCGCGACCAAGCGTTTGGCAATATCACCCAACCGCATCGCATCGGGTGCATCCTTTTTGTAGCCCCCATACGAAGCTTGTGTAAAGCCACCCTCTTTCTTTTCTCCGTTAAGAATAGGATGTGAGTAAGGATCATTTGGATAATCCACTTCATTGCCTATACTCCACGCAAAAATCGAAAGGTGATTGCGATCTCTTTTGACCATGTCAGCAAGATCCTGCTCTCCCCAAGATTCAAAAAAGTCGTATGATCCTTCGAAGCCGGGCGTACCAAAATTCCAGCCCTGCAACCATTTTCTTTTTGGAAATTCCCATTCATCAAAAGCTTCATCCATCACCAAAAGACCAAGCTCGTCACATAGTGCATACAACGAAGATGCCTGCGGATTATGACTTGTACGAATAGCATTGACTCCCAGTGATTTTAAGGTTAGGAGACGTCGACGCCATACTTCTGGATACACTTCAGCTCCCAATACTCCAGCGTCGTGGTGCAAACACACTCCTTTTACCTTCATCCACTCTCCATTTAAAGCAAACCCTTTGTTGGCATCGAACGTAAATGCTCTGAAACCAGTCTTCACCTCCGACCGATCGATCTGCTGTCCATTTTGCGTCACAATTGTCCGTAAGGTATATTGTTGGGGTTGATCCAAACTCCATAGTTTGGGGTTCGACACGGTCAACTGCTGTTGTACGGTTGCCTTATCAGTGGCACCGACCTGTACTTTTTGCGTTTTTTTTGCGACAATACGGCCTGTCATGTCAATCAACTGCTGCTCGACTGCAACTGCAGAAGATGCTGCAGCGCTATTGACCACAGTTACTTCGGTATTTAAAATTCCCTTTCCACCTTTCATTTCTGGATAGGCGTACACCCCCCATTGGTCGATATGCAGCGGATTGGCCTTAACAATCCATACATCCCGATAGATTCCAGACCCTGTATACCACCGCGAATCGGCGCTTTGGCTATGGTCTACCCTAACGGCTATGGTATTTTCTTTGCCAAACTCAATAAATGGCGTAATATCGTAAGAAAAGGACACATAACCATTAGGCCTTTTGCCAACAGATTTACCATTGATAAAGACTTCACTTCGGTTGTACACTCCCTCAAAATAGATAAAAATCTTTTTACCCTGATCGTCTGCGGGTATAGTCAATTGTTTGCGGTACCATCCTATGCCGCCGGGCAAATATCCTGTCGCGCTGGCTAAATTAGGACTTAACGGGTATTTTACACTCCAATCATGAGGCAAACTCACCTGTTGCCATCCAACGCGATTCATTTCCGTTCCCGCTTTTATCTCCATGTCCCCAAAATGGAAGCGCCAGTCTGAGTTTACGCGTTCGGCGATGCCAAACCCGGGCTGTGCATATAGGTTATTGATACCTATATAGCTGGAGATCGCTAACACGGCCAACTTTCTTATTATTCTTTTCATTTTAATTATATGTAGATTTGGTTTAGTGATTAAAGCGTGGGAACTACTGGTATTACATGGCCCTCATCGTCGAAATACAACCGATCCATACACACCTCGCGATTAAATCCTGCAGCGTCACCCATTTCGATGCCTTTGGGATAATTAAAACGATGGTAAACAATATACCATTCATCTTTTCCTGGAATCTGCAAAATAGAATTATGTCCTGTTCCATATATCCCCTTTGCAGGATCTTTTTGTAAGACTAGATTATTTTCAGGAACAGTGATCGGTCCATCGGGGGAAGTGGCTGTTCCATAACGTACCCGATAATTTTCACTCCGTGTATCGTCTTCTGACCAAAAGAAATAATAGCGGCCTTTACGGTAGACTACATATGCACCTTCGCGAAACGTCTTATCAGGAGTTATGACTTTTACAGTGTTTTTCTTGATACTAACCATATCCTTGTTGAGTTCAGCTACCGCTAGATAGCCATTTCCCCAATATAGGTAGCTTTTCCCAGATTTTGGATCGTTAAACGCTGCTGGATCTATCTCCTGACCACCTTTTACACCTTCAGGTTTAAAATCTATCAATGGCTTTCCCGAATCCTTAAAAGGCCCTGTCGGCAAATCTGCTACCGCAACGCCTATCTTTTGCGCCGCCGTGAAATAATAATAGTATTTATAGTCGTTCTTAACTTTCTTTTCCGTAATTGTTGGTGCCCACGCATTTCTAGGTCCCCAGGCAACATCTTCTTTCAGGTCCAAAATCACCCCCTCGTCTTTCCACTTACTGAGGTCCGGGGACGAAAAGGTCTTAAAATAATAGCCGCCCCAACCGTCAAAACCATCGCTCGTAGGGTAAATGTAGTATTTTTTGGTTTTATTGGAATAGAGTACATCCGGATCAGCATAAAAACCATCCAAAACTGGATTCTTTCTAAATGTGAATTGCATGTCTTTTGGTTTTCCCCATTTGCTGGTCAGATCAATTAGTTCTTGTCTGGAAACGGGGATAATGGTACCATGTCTTGGATGGAAATCCATATCAATTTCATGATCAATAACTTTAAAACGATCAAGATCATCAGAGATGCAAAATTGATATTTTCCTTTGCCATATACATCATACATAAGGATGTATTTGTCGGACTGATTGATCTTAAAGACGCTAGATCCTTCCACAGCATCGTTCGTCTGCTGTTTATACCCTGGCTGTTCAATCCATTTTCCTGATGTCAGTGAGTCTGTTATCGCTAGTTTGATACCATTGCCGTGACCTTCAGTCTTATAGAAGAGGTAGAATAGACCATTCTTTTTAATAATATCACCATCAATACAAGATTTACCGTTTTTCGGCAGAAAAAGTACTTTAGGATCAGACTCAAAATCGGTAAACTCCTTATTAGCATAAGCGTAATAAATGATATCGGGATCGTTTCCATGCTGCATAGACCAATACACCATATATTTTCCTACCGAAGGATCAAATATTGTCTGCGGTGCCCACACCCTTTTCAAGGCTTCCTGGCCTTTAAAGCGCAGCTGAATGTCGATTGTTTGATGCGACCAATGCACAAGGTCTTGGGACTTCAACAAGACCATTCCGCGGTTGGAGTCCCAGCCTTTGGAGGAGGTCATGTCAGTCAGTACCATATAAAATGTTTTCCCATCGTCGCCACGAAGAATATGCGGGTCTCTTACACCACCAGTTTTACTGATAACCTTTGAGTCTAAGATGGGTTGATTATCGTTTAGAGCCCTATATGTATAGCCATCAGTGCTAATCGCAAAACACACAGCCTCATCAGCTACAGCGTTCCCTTTAAAATAGGCGAATAGATAACCGGCAAAATCTTTTTCTGCTGGGCCATACTTGTATTCTTGTGCGTAAACTGCCGCCGCAACATTCATCAATAAAAATGTAATAAGTGTTAATCGCATGGAGTATTTGATTTATTAAAGGTTTTTTTATTTCTCAAAAACATCCTCTTGACTCTTATTAAAGAACCAAGAGGATGAATAACTTACGTAAACAAATATGCTAATTAATAGCCAGGATTTTGCTCCAATTGTCCATTCGACGATAATATCTCAGAACGTGGAATCGGTAGCCAATAGTGCTTTTCTTCAAATCGGCGTCCTGAAAGCGCTTCCTTGCGTGTATACGTAAAACCCTCACCATTTTTATCTATAGTCACGCCATAAGCAGGGATATTTTCTGTTACCATCGCAATCTTCCATCTTCTGACATCGTAAAAACGATGTTCTTCAAACGCTAACTCAACTCTGCGCTCGTAACGCACTTGCTTTCTAAACTCATCTTTCGACTGTCCCATAGGAATTTCGGGCATATCGACAGATGGCCGTGTTCTAACCAAATTTAAAGCCTGTCGCGCTGTTAAGCTACCACCAGCAGGTAACACATCTGGACCGTAAGCTTCATTTGCTGCTTCTGCAAAATTCAAAAGGATTTCTGCATAGCGGAAGTAATTCCACGGTTGAAATCCCGCATTACCCCAAGGATTTTGAAGCGGATAGGCATCGTTCATAAATTTACGCAGATAGTATCCGGTTTTAGAAGTATTCCAGTTGTCACTTCCTTGCGGACTATCTTGCCCCTTTGGTATATATGTTTCCACTGCCCTACCCCTGTATAAAGCGCCATTATATAAAATAGTCGCGTCAAAACGGGGGTCGCGGTTAACATAAGGATTTTTCGGATCGTAACCTGAAGCCGTGTTGACGGTGCCGTCCTCATTGAAAGGGGCTTTTCCATTTTTCATTTCATAGGCATCGACCAAGTTTTGGTATGGTGTATTTCCGCCCCATCCGCCATAGCCATTCGGTCCGTTGGCAATTTCGAGGTGCACGTGATTGGCATTTTTGGTATAGTATCTTGCAAAAATAGTTTCTGGATTTCGGTCTGTTAAAAACAACGATTGGTATCCGCCCGTGTATAGCTTGTACTTATTTAGGGCGATCACCTCCTGAGCTGCCTGGGCAGCGGCCGCCCAATTTCCGACATTATACAATGGACTTGCAGCATACAAAAGTAATCTCGATTTTAAAGCCATGGCTGCAGCCTTTGTGGCCCGTCCAGCGACCCAGGTTTTGTCGTTATTTTCAGCAGGCAGCTTTTCAATCGCTTCATTCAATTCTTTGATCACATAATCCATACCTTCTTGCATGGATTTTCGCTCAAAAAGACTTGCTTTGGTTAGATCATCCTTCAATCCATATACTGTATCTCCCACCAACACAACGCGTCCAAAATTTCGAATGAGATCATGATACCTAAATGCTCTTATAAATTGAAGTTCGCCTTCCAATTGGCGCTTATGCAACGTACTCATCTGTATATTAGCCAATACTTTTTTAGCGTAATTGCACTCGCGGATACTTCGGTAGCTACGCGCCCAAAGCGATCCGGCGGCACCTAAATTTTCTGGAGACAATTGTCCCCGGGTAATAAGCCAGGTATTATCATCATTGGTATACATGGATTCGTCTGTGAGAGAAGACCACAGCGCATATTCAAATCCGCGACCGAAGCCTGGATTAGTACCATCTGCCTCATTTGATATTATTTTCTCGCCAATATATCTATTGATGACAAAGGCTTCTAAAACGGCTGTATCTGTTTCAATAGCTTCTGTAGAAATACGATCAGTTGCTGTAACGTCCAAAAGGTTTTTGTTGCAAGCCGAAAAGATAGTCGTTCCCAAAGCCAAGGGCAGGAAATATTTACTTAAAGATTTCATCTGTTATGTTCCTCCTTAGAATTTTAAATTTACACCTACATTAATAATTCGTTGCTGCGGATAAAATTGTCCGCTGCCGCTACTTCCCTCTGGATCATAATCTTTGACTTTTGTCCAAGTCAACAGATTGAATCCATTCGCGTAGAAGCGCAGTCCACCCAGTTTCCATCGCGAAAGAACCTCATGTGGCAGTGTATACCCTATTTCAACATTTTTCAAACGCAGAAAGGAAGCATTATTCAACCAAAAATTATTTCCATACAGCCCTCCGCTGACCGCAGAAGAAGCACGTTCGGGAACCATTGGATATGTGCCATTCGGGTTATTAACGGCATTAAATCGGTTGTCGGCCCAACTGCTGTAGAAGTTTCCTACCGTACCAGATTCGGGAAGTACATGTTGGCTAACCCTGGCTTGCCCAGAAAATAATACTGCTGCATCAAAGTTTTTATAAGCCGCATTTAAGCTAAAACCATAGGTGATCTGTGGTATATTTCCATACTTTGTCCGCAGCATATCATCTGCGGTAATCTTACCATCTTGATTATAATCCTCGAAAATTAAATCGCCTATTTGCGCACCGGGAGCTTGCGGAGATCCTTTAAGATCTGCCTCATTTCTATTTAATCCAATAGCATTATAGAGCAGATAAGTTCCCAAAGGTCGTCCTGTCTGACGTTGGTAATCTAATGTCCCACTTGCCTCGTCAATAAAGATAATTTTACTCTTAGCAAAGGTAAAATTACCCGACATTCCCCAGCTAAATTCTCCCGGTTTTTGATAAGACAGTGTTCCTTCAAATCCTTCGCTATTCACCCTGCCAATATTCTCCGAAGGGACTAATGGTTTGGAACTACTCTCTTTATAGGGATTGACAATACCTGAAACTCCCGGAATCGATGCATTTCGTTCGGTCAGAATATCTGATCTCTTTTGTTTGAAATAAATGGCCTCTAGTGTAAAATTCTTGAGAAATTGTGCGTTTAGTCCGACGTCAAGCTTCTTCGATACTTCCCAAGTGATATCAGGATTGGCTAATTTCGCTAATTTAACATTCGGCTCGATCTGACTTTTTTCATTTAAAAGTGCTACTAATCCATTTCCCACGAGTGTATAATTATCAAAATATTGGAATGCATCCACATTATCGTTTCCAAGGCTACCGTAAGAAGCTCTCAGTTTTAAATCATCTAAAAATCCAATCTTGTCGGAAAACCAATCTTCTTTGCTGATTCGCCATCCAGCGGACACGGAAGGGAAGTACCCCCAACGCTTATTTGAAGGAAAAATTGACGAACCATCAGCCCTGAGCTGTCCTTCAAACAAATACTTTTCGCTATAATTATACGCTATACGGCTAATGATACTTTTACGGGTGTAATTGTTGCTATATCCGGAGTTGAGATAATCTGTAGCAGCGGATCCACCTTGGGATAATTCGGGCAATTGCGTAGATAGATAATTGAAACGCTGTGCATCGAAATACTCCAAATGTCGTTTACTCTGCTCATATCCTACAAAGGCATTGATAGCATGATCTCCAAATTTTCGTTCGAAATTCAACTTAATATTACTTGTAATCAACGACTCGTTCGTATGCGACTCAGTCAGTGTAGCTTTATTATTGTTTCCGCCAACAATCGACTCCTCATAGCTATTTTTCTCTTGATTGTAATTATTTAAAACATACGGAACACTAAAATTCTTACTAAAATTTGTGGATTTATCTATTGAAAGAAAACCATCTACAGATAATCCTTCTACCCAAGGAAGTTGATAACTCGCTTTGAGGATACCGTTAAACACCTGCTTGGGATTGACAACAGTGCCACCTATATCTGTCACCATTAAAGCTGGATTAGAGCCTTCGATGCCCCGTGTAGGCAAGCCATTCGGATAATATGCACTTACTGTAGGGTAAGCACGGTAGATCGAACGGAAAATATCTCCTGCCGACGCTATCGGGAATTTGCGGTCTTCTTGTCTGCCCGAAAGCGATAGGCCAACTTTAAATCGATCGGTTATATTGGCCTCCAGGTTTGTTCTAAAATTATATTGCTTATATTTCGTGACACCTTTTTTGTAGATCCCGTCTTGATAGACCGAGCCTAAGGACATAAAATAGCGGACATCCTCCGTCCCCCCTGCAATAGATAGATTTTGTTGACTTTGTAAGGCGGTATTTTTCAGGGCGACATCAGCCCAATTGGTATTCGGATACAATAAAGGATCGGAACCATCCCTAAACTTCTGGATCTGCTCTTCTGAATAGATTTGGTTCATCCCAGCTGAAGAACTGTTACCATAGGCGATTTCGTTTCGCAATAGCGCATATGTTGCCGCATCCGCCATTTTGGGCAATCTCGTTGGTGAACTAAATCCAAGATTCCCGCTATAGGTGATGGATGGCTTACCACTCTTTCCGCGTTTGGTGGTTACTAAAATTACTCCGTTAGCAGCCCTATTTCCGTAAATTGCAGCGGAAGCATCTTTCAAAACCGAGATACTTTCAATATCGTTGGGGTCTAGGCGCTCCAGACCACCTATCTGCCCCGGCACTCCATCGACAACAACCAACACGTCATTACTACCTGTTGTCGCTTGGCCCCGCACCGTGATTGATGAACCATCGTATCCAGGCTCTCCGCTACGATTGTTGATCACCACTCCCGAAAATCTTCCAGCTAAAGAGTTGGACAGATTTGGCTGCGGACTTTTTACGAGATCTTTTCCTTTTACTTCTGAAATGGATCCCGTTAACGTCGCCTTTCGTTGCGTACCGTAACCTACAACGACGACATCTTCCAATACATGTTCATCACGTTCTAACTGAATAGTTAAATTTGACTTTCCATCCAATGGAATTTTTAAAGTTTTATACCCGACAAATGATACGACGAGAATACCTTTATTGGCATTGAGTTCAAACTTACCTGACATGTCTGTCTTCGTCCCTTTACCCGCCCCCTCGACGATAACACTTGCGCCAAGAATCGGTTCGTTTGATTTGTTCAAAACCTGCCCCGTAATTTTCCCTTGTTGTGCGTATACCAATGTTGGCGCAACGCTCAACAGGGTATAAAGAGAAACAATTTTTAGGTTGTTCATAAAGTAATTATGCTAATTAAACAGTAAAAAATATAATCAGGTCAGAATAGACAAAAAGATGTCGCACCATGGTTTATATTGGTTATATCAGCGGCATCGCTGCCCTTCCTCCCTAGATTTATAATTGAATTATAAGCCAAACTTAGCGAGTTTTACCGCACCAAAACATATATAAATCCGTCAAAAAACATACAATATTCGGTCAAAATCACTGATTAAAGACTCTTAGAGCGTATTCTTTGGCCAATGGAAGTTATTTCCCCTTCCCATCTGATTTTTGGTATTCGGACGGAAGTTTGCCAAATTCTTCTTTAAAACATTGACGAAAATAGATAGCACTATTGATACCGACCAAGAAGGAAACTTCAGTCACATTATGATTCCCGGAACGAAGCAGTTCGGCTGCCTTATGTATCCGGATCTTACGTACCAGTTGGTTGATATTCTTCCCCGTAATCCCTTTAAGTTTCCTATACAGTGTGGACTGGCTCATATTCATCCGTTCTGCTAGCGTAGCGGCGTCCAAAACTTCATCCTGCATATGCTCTTCTACAATAGTGATAAAATCCTGAACGAATGTATTCTCACGCCATAAATTATCTTTTTCAATCATTTCACCTTTTAGTTCCGGCGGATTATCCGATTTTATCTTTTGCAATACAACGGCGTTCATTATTTTTTGCTTCTGCAAAAGATTTTCAATACGTTTCAACAAAAGCATGCTCCCAATGGGCTTAGTCAGATAAGAATCAATCCCAAGCTCATAACCACGTTGTCTATCCAAATCGGTATCTCTTGCAGTTAATAAAATGATTGGGATATGACTTGTCACCCGCTCTGCTTTGAGCTTTTCAGCCAAAAGAAACCCGTCCATATCGGGCATCATGACATCACTTAACACTAAATCAGGAACGACAGCTTGAGCACGCTCAAATCCTATAGCTCCATTTTCGGCCGTCAGTACATCATAATGATTGCTTAACACCTTCACCATGTATTCGCTCAAATCCACATCATCCTCAACCAAGAGTATCAGCGGACGAATAGGATCAAGCGAAGGACGACTTTCTTCCACACTTAACGCTGGTTCTTCAGATTTTTTAGAGACCACTCGATTTAATAAAAATCGGACTGAAACTGTTGTCCCAACACCTTCCTTACTTACTACGCCTATTTTTCCTTGGTGAATTGCTGTTAACTCCTTAACTAAGGCTAGACCTATTCCTGTACCTTGAACTCCAACTTTGGAGATTTGATAAAATTTTTCAAAAATTCGTTCAATATCCTTAGCAGGAATACCACAACCAGTATCTTCTACCGTTAATACCGTCCAGTTGGCAAGATTGGTTTCCTCATATTTGAGACTCAATCTGATATAACCTGCATCTGTATATTTATAGGCATTTGATAAAAGATTATCAACAATCAATTGCATAATTTCGGCATCAAACAGCGTACGAGTTTCAACTTCGGGAAAATCCGATAGTATTTGAAGTCGCGGCTTAGTGTTTAGCGTTTTATATTTATGAATGATGTCGTTGAGCAAGTCACGTAAAGATCCGGATTCAAGTACCAAAGGTTTAAATTGTGATTCCACTTTGCGAAACTCCAAAAGCTGATTCACCAACGTAAAAAGTCTATTTGCACTTTTCTGTACAGTCTGAACCAAACTTCTATTTTTTGCTGACAGCTCCCCTTCGTGTGATAAATCATCCAGAGGCCCTAAAATAAGTGTCAATGGTGTACGGAGCTCATGCGTAATTCGCGTATAAAAATTCATCCGCTCCGAGTGCAGCTGCTCATCCTGTTGATGTTGCCTCTCTTTAAGTTTCAATTCGGTTTCCGCTTTCATTCTTTTGAAGTAAAAGAATATGAGTGTATAAACGATAAGCAGTATCAGAATCAAATAAACTATTTTAGCGCCTAAACTTAAATATATCGGCGGTGCGATCTTAATAAGCAGTCGTTCATATGTCTTGGACCATTGCCCATTCTTCATCCGCGTCCGTATCAACAATTCATGATCCCCATATGGAATATTCCGAAAATCTAGATTCGTCTCGTTCCCAAGGAAGATCCAATCATTGTTGAGTCCTTGTAGTTGATAACTGAATTCAACCAATCCATCCAACGCAACATCCATTACGGCAAGTTCGACACGAAAGCTATTCTCCTTATAGTTGAGGTTAATCTCATTTTTAGGCGAGGGGTATTCGTCTTGTTGGGTATTTGATTCGCCGGATCTAAAAACAATAAATCGGCTTACCCGGACAGGCGATAACGGTAGATTTGAGGGGATCTCATTCGGATCAAAATAACAGATTCCGTCTTGCATTCCAAAGAACAGCCTATTTTTCAAATCTTTTCCCACGCTACCATTAATAAACCCGCCAAGTGGTAGGCCAAATGACTGATCATATTGTAGAAAGCGCTTTTCTAAAGGTAGGAACCTGAGCATTCCAGACTTCGTCGAACACCAAATGTGACCATTCTGATCCTCCGCAAGACCATTGATAAACAGCCAGGCATTGCCGCCAGGAACGGACAATATTTTTAAGTCTCCAATTTTTTTCTGAGACTCCTGCAGTGCTAAACCTTGGTTTGTTGCCACCCAAATGTTATTATTCCTATCACGCAAGAGATAGTTGATGGTATTATTTCGTAACCCATTCTCACTATCCATTTTTCGAATTAATTGATGATTGCTGTTGTAGATATAGAGGCCTTGTCCATAGGTGCCTACCCACATATTGTGCTGCCCGTCCTCGACTAGCGCCCTAGGCGCATAGTCACCTAACATAGGGTTATTAATCAGTATTTTTTCTACAGTATGTTTTATGGGATCATATATAAATATACCTTGATATCCAGCAATCCAAATTCCTCCGCGGTGATCTTCATAAATTGCACGGACTTCTGTAACGCGCTCTCCAAGATCAATTTCATGCCATGCGGACGAGCCAGCATATCTAACAGCTACTCCACCTTTCCGCAAACCTGCCCAAACATGTTTATTGTGATCGCTAAAAGCAGTCAATATAAAATCGTCCGGGCTGCCTTCCTTATGCGTTATCTGTTTGTTCAAACGACCATCTTTGTCCATCTCAATAATACCCGATCCTTCTGTTGTTAGCCAAATTGTTTGGCTATCGCGAACGATGATATTACTTACTGTTGCTAGGCGATCAGGCAGCGTATTTTCTTCGGGGAATACATTAAAAAAAGGGCGTATATGATTTATAACACCAACACCTCCACCATATAACCCAAGCCAAACATTCCCAAATCGATCTGCTACAATACGTTGGACCATTGCATTATTGCCCTTTCCCAAATCCATAGTTTTTAGCTCTTTAACACCCGAGATTTGCTGATCAAAACCATATGCTGGTTGAAAAAGAAAAAGCTGAGAAGATTCAGCCCCGATCCAAATCGTATTTCCGATTTCCTCAATCGTATATACAAATGGTTCATTTCCATTTTTTGATGCTACGGCCAACGGTATGTGCATAATTTCACCTGTTGAAGGAGAATAGACAGCAAGCCCTTTTCGGGTACCTATCCAAATGTTATCGAAACGATCACAAAACAAAGCTTTCACTTCGTTATCAGGCAATTGCCCATTTGTATTTTGAACAGTCAATCTTTTGGAAGATTGACTAATAGGATTAAATATGGTCACCCCTTCATTTACATGACCAATATAAAGTGTCCTGTTTCTATCTTCAGCCAACGACCAGATACTATTTTCGGGAAGACCAGGCAAACTCTTTTTATTGAAACAGCGAAATTCTTCCTTTGTGATGTCAAAATACTGTAATCCCTGATGGTAAGTTGCCAACCATAGATTGCCGTCCGCACCTTTGATCATGTCCGTAATATCGTTGGTGGCGATAGACTTCGGATTATTCGAATCGTGCGTATAATAACTGAATTTATTGGTCTTCAGATCGAGAACATTGAGCCCATTGGCACGCGTACCTATAAAAACTTTTTTATTATCGTACAGTAAGGTATTGATTTCATTACTATTGATAAACAAGCCTTCCGGTTTCTCCAAAGCGTAATAGCTCTTAAATGCTTTTCCTGCAAATCGATTTAAACCAAGCTCTGTCGCTATCCACATAAATCCTTCATCATCATGAACAAGGTCCAAGACCTGTTGATTGGTCAGACCATCTTGAATAGAAAAAAAATGAGCGCGACTAGGCTGCGCAAAAACTTGGCTCAAGTGCCACAGAAAAATAACGACAAATAGCAAATTTTTCATAGATACAACATTCACAACACCATAAAATCTAACGTCACATTAGCCACAGTTTACTTTCAATTGGGATACACTGCGCCAAGTCAGGAAACAGTACATTATCAAATAGTAAACAGGTTAAAATATCAAAAATAGGGTGTATTACACAATATTTCCTCGTCCAAAGGTTATTTCAGCGCTAAATATACTACATTATTCATAAATGTCGGTCAAACAGTTATAAACAGAAATTAATCGTATTAGCAACAGTAAGTGAAGCGTTTTGCGATCGAATACCTGAAATATTGGTATATTGCAGCTCATTCTAACATACTTGTGGATTACTAAAGAGTACAATTTATGAATAAAATTCTAGCAACCATTCTTCTGTCCTGCGCCCTATACTTGCCAACGACAAACTTTGCGCAAAACAAAGCTACTGTTCCGCAACTCATTCCTTTTCCTCAACAATTAGCATCCAATCCCGGTCTTTTTCAGCTAAAGGGACAAGAATTGGGTTACTACATCGATCCAGCGCTATCTTCTCCATCTTTATCTGGATGGATCGACCATGCGCTGTTCGGGAAATTGAATAAAAAAAGCGTTAAGCGAGCTGGTGCTTCGCTGCAATTGATCAAAGGTCAAGGGCTCTCAGATGAGGCCTATGAATTGAAAACAGATCAAAAAGGCATTCAGATCGTTGCTGCTTCGGAGAAGGGGGCATTTTATGGTTTACAGACAGTTCAGCAATTATATTTACTTTCGGGCACAACAGCTAAAGTGGCTCTTCCGTATATTACAATCAAAGACCAGCCTGCTTTTCAATGGCGTGGGGTCGAACTCGATGTTGCACGCCATTTTTTTCCAAAAGAGTATCTCTATAAATTTATCGATCTCATTGCAAGCTACAAGTTCAACAAATTCCACCTCCACTTGACGGACGATCAGGGTTGGCGGATAGAAATTAAGAAGTACCCTAAACTTACCGAATATGGTGCCTGGAGAACGTATAACAACCAAGATTCCGCCTGCTTTGTAAAGGCCAAAGAAAATCCAGACTTTAATTTGCCCAAAGAATTGATACGCACAACAAACGGAAAAGAAGAGTATGGGGGATTTTATACCCAACAGGATATCAGAGACATTGTTGCTTATGCGCAGCGCCGACAAATAGAAATCATTCCCGAAATAGATATGCCAGGGCATATGATGGTAGCTACAAAAGCTTATCCCGAACTGCTGTTGGACAGTCAAACCGCCGGCTGGGGAAAACAATTCTCCGTACCGATCAGTCCGTGGAAAGAAAGCAGTTATACTTTTGTTGAAAATGTGCTCAGTGAAATCATTGAACTATTCCCCTCCCACTATATTCATATCGGTGCCGATGAAGTAGAAAAAGATTCTTGGGCAAAATCGGCTGCTGCTAAAGCTTTTATGGAAGAAAAGCAAATTGCCAATTTACATGATCTCCAGAGCTATTTCGTCAAACGGGTAAACAATTTTATCCGTTCAAAAAATAAACAGAGCATCGGCTGGGATGAGATATTGGACGGCAGCTCAGACACTAGCATGATGGTTATGTACTGGCGTGGCTGGGAAAAAAATGCACCAAAGGAGGCTGTGAACCGCGGTCATAGGGTCGTTATGACTCCCACCAATCCGCTATATTTTGATTATCTTCCGAATAGCAGCAGCCTTGATGCTGTGTATAACATGAACGTGATACCTTCAGATATATCTAGTTCAAAAGCTCATTTGATCCAAGGTGCTCAGGCCAATATATGGACAGAAATGATTCCAACCACTGCGCGATTAGAGTTTATGATTCTCCCGCGTTTAAGTGCGCTATCTGAACGCGTATGGACCAACAAACCGTTATACGATAGTTATAGAAATCGAGTAATTTCCCACTTTGGACTCTGGGACAAAATGGGTTTGCGCTATCGCATGCCCGACCTCGAAGGTTTTGCCGAAACACAGGTGATTGTTGATGGACAATCTATATTAAAGGTCGCGAATGAACTTCCTCAAAATCCAATACACTATACTACCGACGGTAGTCTTCCAACCCAGCAAAGCCCCGTACTGAAAGATTCGCTCGCTGTAAAAAAAGAAGGTCCTATTCGATTTGCAACAATCTCGTCTTCAGGTGCAAAAAGTGAGCTCTATCAAATTAGTTTTAAGTATGATACCTGGAAAAAAAGTGTGAGAGTGGATGAATCAACATTGGCACCAGGCCTTAAAGCAACTTTCTTTAATGGAACTTTTGCTAATACATCTGCCATTGCCGGTCCCGAAGTACGCCACGAAGTGATCAGCAATGTATCACTAAGCGATACCATCAAAATGCCTTCTTTTGGTGCTAAAATAAGAGGATATTTCTATGTCAAAGAAAAAGGAGTCTATAATTTCTATTTCACTTGTGATGATGGTGGTGTCCTTCGGATACACGATCAGCCTGTCGTCGATAATGATGGACAGCATGCGCCAATTATGAAAAGTGGACAGATTGCGTTAGAACCTGGCTACCATCCAATTGCTATAGATTTCATCGAAGCAGGTGGAGGATTCACCCTAAAACTTCAATATAGCGTCAAAGATTCACCGGTGATCGATATTCCAAAAGCATCTTTTTTCCATAAGAAAGATTAGTAAGATCAATAGACAATTTATAGTAGCATATCCCCAGTGAAGTTGATAGCACTGGGGATATTTTATATTGTATCAATCTCGCTTTGTATAAAAATTAAATACTTTCGTATAATATAGATTGCAGTAAATAGTCAAGAACATAGATTTGTATCAATATCTCCACAGGTGATTGGAGATTGCAGTGATTTTGAACGCATATAAATTAGTAATGATGAAAGCTAGGCAAGTGTTGATTTTTAAAAGTTCAGTAAAGACAGAAGATAAGAAAAATTTTTTAATGCAATTAGTCAAAACTCATCTTCCACAAGTACAAGATGCTACTGTCGATCTCGATGATGAGGACGCTATTTTCCGCTTCGAAACAGAAGAATGTTCTGTTGAATATCTGACAGATTTCCTACAGCGTTACAATATTCAAGTTCATTTCCTAGATCGCTTTGTAGTTGCTTAGGGCGACTGTTCAATCAGAGGAGTCCCCCGGTATATTGTTTAAAGAATGACTCTCGATAGATCTCACCAATCGGGATTTCAAACTTATCGATGTAAATAGTGTGACTATCAAAAGAATCAATAAACGATAAATTAATCAGATAGGATTTACTGGTACGCGCAAACAGCCTCACAGGAAGTTTCTGGTGAATTGTCTTCAAGTTCATTGCAGTAATCAGTTTATTGTTCTGAGTATAGATGACCACATAATCTTTGAGCGCTTCTATAAAGCGAATATCGGTAAATGCAATTTTATAGTATTTCCTATCCGATTTAATAAAAAGTGCGTCCTTACTGTACTTCTCAACCGTATTTTGGTTTTCTTTTAGCTCCAATAGTTTTTTATAAGCTATTGATTTGTTGATCGCTTTGGCCAGACGGTCTTTGCTAATGGGTTTCAGCAGATAATCTATTGCATCCAATTCGTAACTTTTCAGGGCATAATGCGCATAGGCAGTCGTAAGGATCACTAATTTGTCGTCTGGAAGAGATTGTGCAAAATCAAGCCCATTGACCGTGGGCATCTCGATATCCAAAAAAAGCAAGTCAACCGGATTCGTTTTGATACATTCCAATGCAGATATCGCATTGGAAAATGTACCAACAATCTGAAGGGTAGAAATCTCTTCGATTAAATTCTTCATTTCTTCCCTAGCCAGGGGTTCATCGTCTACAATGATGCAATTCATAATGGAATAGTAAGTTTAACCTGATACAACACCTCGGTTGTTAAAATCGAGAGCTCATAATCATTTCTATACAGAAGGTCTAGCCTTCTTTTGGCATTAGCCAGTCCTAATCCGCTAAATTTGCTGCTAACATACCGGCTATTGGGATCTTTCGAATTTTCACATTCAAAACAAAGTTGCTGATCCCGCTCAGAAAAATGGATTGTGATAAAAGTAGAGCCATCACCTGCGCTGAGGCTATGTTTAATTGCGTTTTCAACAAAGGCCGTAAAAAGATGTGGCGGTAGAAATACACCTTTTTTTTCTAATTCAACAGGACAGGATATACGCGTTTTTAAGTTATCGCGGCGTATTTCCTCTAATTTCAGAAAATTGCTAATAAAGTTGATTTCAGACTTCAAAAGCGTCTTATCATCGTTATTTTCATACAGCTGATATCTTAAAAAATCTGACAACTTCATGATCACTTCAGTAGCCATAATAGGATCTTTTCGAATTAAAGCTTTAACATTGTTAAGCATGTTGAATAAAAAATGTGGCTGAATCTGATTTTTCAAGGAAATAAGCTCCGTGGTCAAAGCCAGATTTTTCAATTCAGAAATACGCTTATTATCTTCCAACCAGCGTTTAAAGAGCTTAAAAGTCGTGGTGGTCAGAATGATAGGCATACAGATAAATAAAGCTGCAATTAGCCCCATAGAGTCCGACTCAGCCTTTTTTATCACCGGAATATGAATGGAATAGATGTAATTAGCAATATACATAACAACCAGCACGCTGGCCGTCACGAGCAATATTAATGCGAGTACATATAACTCATATTTGGCCTTAAAGAAAAACTTTGGTATCAATACGTACATATTAGCATAAAACATGCAGACAAATACAAACCATAGGACAATAGAAAAATAAAACCGATAACTGCTCTGAAAATGGGAACGTAAATTTGCATTAGCAAAGAGCAAGAGTAACCCGATCAGAAAAAATATATGTCGCAATGGCCTGAATTTATTTTCTGTAAAAAACCTTAAAACAATACTATTATTAAAGTCTTGCATGGATTAGAATAGATTTAACTTAAATAACAAAAATAAAGTTTTTCTAGGCAAGAATCAGATCTCTTATACGAAGACCTGTTTTTTTTATACCAAAATTAGTAGATGATGTATAGCTTCGCTTTCCGTAGTTCTTCTAAATTGGGCTTTTGTATAAAAACAACACCTGTTGGTCTAAAAAAAAAATACCACCTACAAATTTCAGCTATTCTTACAATAATTTTAATGAAACATCTATGCAAAAAATACTTTTAGTGTTTATATTACTGTTTTGGTCATACACTTTAATCGCACAAACTAAGGATAGCGTGCAGCAAAAAGTGATGGCAGTGATTACCGACAAATTTCCCATAACACGCGTCCTCAATTTGACCTTTGAATCCAATGCAGGATATAGCTATTCATCAAAACTCCACGGTAGGGATTTATCCGAAACGAAAGTAGAATCGATGTACCAAGCAGGAGGTAGTATCAACATTAACTTTTTAAAGAGCCGAACATGGAATCTGGGGACCAATATTGGCTATCAGTTCACTTCTGTAAACTCCAGTCGTCCAGACCTTGTTGCGCATTCCATCACACATTTAGCCAGCCACTATCATTATCAATACGAATCACTTAATCTGACCCGTTATTCACGTTTATGGGGTAAAGTAGCCTTTTACACAGCAACGGTCGCTACAAATGGGAGTGAAAAAGCAATCGAACGCGTGAATGGGATGCTCTCTGCCACTGTAGTACTAAAAGCTACGCAGGAGATTCAAATGGCCGTAGGTATTATCGGGATTATAGACCCGGCAGCAATTCTTCCGATTTTACCAACCTTCGCCTACAAACAGCAATTTGGCAAAGGGATGATACTTGATGTGATCTTACCAAAAGGAATATATCTCCGAAAAGGGGTATTGTGGAATGGCCGAGTTTCGATCGGTTCAGATTTGAATAGTACAATCTTTTACCTTTATAACTTTCCAAGTTCTGAAAAAGTATATACTTTCAATCAGATGGAGATCAATTCGGGCCTGACTTATGAGCATAACCTCGGGCGATCATTTATTGCCACCTTTAAATCAGGAATAAAAGCCATACCTCGCGCACGTATATTTGAGAAAAACAAACCCCAACGCGATTATATATGGGAAGCAAGCCCCGAACCTTCATTTTATATGAATGCGGGGCTTTCCTTCAATCCCTTTGCTAAGAAAAGGAAATAATATCTTTTTTTCGGGTTATCCAGCCCATATATATTGAGGATTGAAAGAATCGAACAGGAGGTTCAAATCCAGCTTCTTCACAGAGTTCTGCTAAGCGCTCTTCAGAAACATGCAACAATTCATGTTCGATTCGTTGCAATCTTTGAGCGACCTGTGTTTCATCTATACCCTTAGGCAGAAGAAGTCTCAACAGCCCCAAGTTTTGCTGAATTTGCTCCTTATTGCCTGTTATATCTAATAATACCAATGGTGCTTGAGACATCATTCTTTTACAAATATCTTGCAACATACCCAATTTTTCGCCATCGTCTTTTAAAAAGTGTAATACAAGCAAAAGCGTCGCGGCGCCATATTGTTTTCCTTCATCCAAATCACTTACTAGACCTTCCACAAGGTTAACATTCTCATCTGCTTCAAATTTCTCCCTCGCTTGACCAATCATCTCGGGTGAGGGATCGACCCCTGTTATTTTCCAAGATTCTGATGTGTCGACAAAGCGTTCGATTTCATTTCCTGTACCACATCCGACCACTAATAAATCTTTGTGCTCTATTTCGGACAGGATCTTAGGCAACTGATCTAAAAAATAATGGTAATTGGGGATCCAGGTTTCAACAAATTCATCATAGCCACTTGCACGTTCATTTTCAAACAGTTCTACTGTATTCATAATCATAAGAATAATCGTTTTACTTACATAAGTAGAGATATACCCTATCTTATTCCAATATACAAGCAAAGATAGTTATTTAAAATAATTCTAAATAACTTTATTCATAGTCGTCCAACTGTGGTAGATAAAGCATCCAATTGCTTTAGTTTTGAATTGCTTTAGGCTATTTGACCGTCACAGCAAAAGCGTATTCATCTGGAGGAAGACATTGTGAAGCATCACAAGCTTGCCATTCCACAGTGCCTTTTACTGTCGCCGCTCCTTTAGTAAGAGAAACTTTTTGTTGAAAGATTACCTCATTGGTGAAATACCCTACATCCATTTTGAAAACCTCTTCGTGTTTGATCTTGGGTTTTGGTTCGGCCGTATTACCGACTAGCGCATAATCAGTAGCTTTACTGAAATTAAAGGAAGTTGGTATCGGGCCACCATCTTTCACATGTTGGGAATATATGTGCCAACCATTTTGAATAGTCGCCTTAACGTAAATAATTGCTTCCTTGTTATTGAGTTTTTTACTAGCAACAGTCCATTTAACAGGTTTATGAATCTGAGCAAAAGCACCTGTAATGGAAAACATAACCAAGGTTGCTAAAATTAAAATCTTTTTCATCTTTTTATAAATTTTCAGTTTATTATTTTATTGGCATTAGATATAAACAGTATCCTTACTAAAAGAACCTGCACCTGAATACACACGTCAATATTCGTTATAAACAGAATAAAACACAACCATCTTATATTTAAACCATAAATTTTACAAAAAATAACGCCATAAGCCATATTATTTTCATTTTAAATCATGGAATTTTATCAAATTCAATAATAAGTTCAAAAACAGCTATTGCATTAAACAATAACTTAGGCTGGATCATACGCCTTGCCGATCAATAAACTCTATGCCTTACATTGTATGGCAAATGGATCTTAACCCACATAACACAATTTAATACCGCTTCACCATATCAAAATGCAACCGGGAGAATTCGTAAATGGAAAAAAATACAAAAAAATAACCAGCAATTGGATTCGGTTAATGAATAAAAAAGATTAAATATAGTAAACCATCGTTCGATAAATATTGTTATTCAATAAACAGATATATATTTATTACTATGGGAAATTTATTATATACAATTGCAGTTATTTTGGTGCTCATATGGGCCATCAGCTTTTTTGGCGGCTTTGTGGGCGGGGGACTAATCCATATACTATTGGTAATCGCTATCATTGCGGTTCTCCTTCGTGTTATTAAAGGAAATGCATAACTGGTCGGGCCGTTGCTCCTGTCATAAAAAAGGCTCCCCAATTTTCAATACTGAGAAGCCTTTTTTATACATTTAATATGAAGCACACTATATATTAAGATCTCCCTCTTTACCTATATCTTCTGTCTCGCCTGTTACTCTCGACTTAAGCATTTTAAACAAGTTGACAATCATATTAGAGTTTGAATCCCAATAATGAGCATCTTGGGGAATAACTTTTAACAATTTAATATTTGGATCTTCTTTCCCTTTTTCAAACCAGCCTTCCATCATCTTGTTCCAATAACGATCTATCCTTTCTTGATCCCGCGAAAGACTCGCCTCTCCATTTATACTGAGAAAGGTATAATTTCCAGGATCTGCGTAAAACAAAGAAACTCTTGAATCTTGTGAAAGATTTGTAAAGGTTTCACTTTCTGCCGAACAGATATACCAAATGTTACCTTCTTCATCAACTTCTTGTCTACTCATCGGAACACCATGGGGATAGTCCGAATCTTTTGGAAAAGAGCACACTGTACCTACGTCAATCTTATCAACGATTTCTTTTAGCTTTTCTAAAGCGTCTTTATCACTTAAATTATTCTCTGCCATAACTATTTTTAATAAAGAACAACGTCCCCTCATAAATCGTTTTCTATTTAGCCAAATTCAGGCAGTATACTTTATACTTTAATAAAAGGGGACTATACTTTTTAAAATTAAAACACGTAATTCTACGCGCGTTATTTGCTAACAATATTAGTATTTTTACCAATGTAAAAATGATGTATTGAATATGTTTGGATTTGATGATAAACTACAGATACTAGCGGATGCTGCTAAATATGATGTGAGCTGCAGCTCAAGTGGAAGTAAGCGAAAAAATAATGGTGGTATCGGTGATTCTTCAGCAAGTGGCATCTGCCATACGTATACCGAAGACGGGCGCTGTGTTTCCCTTCTAAAAATCTTAATGACTAACTTTTGCATTTACGATTGCTCCTTTTGTGTGAGTCGGCGTAGCAATGATGTACAGCGAGCAGCATTTTCGGTCAAGGAAGTTGTCGAATTGACGATGAATTTCTACCGTCGAAATTATATTGAGGGGCTTTTTTTAAGCTCTGGTATTTTTAAATCTGCAGATTATACTATGGAACGCTTAATGTTAGTGGTTAAGAAACTTCGAACTGAGGAGCGGTTTAATGGTTATATTCATCTGAAGGCTATTCCTGGAGCAAGTGAATCTTTGTTAAAGGAAGCAGGTCTTTATGTTGACCGTATGAGTGTAAATCTCGAAATACCTACTGAAGCAGGACTAAAACTTGTCGCTCCAGAGAAAGATCATCAATCTGTTCGCGAACCGCTGACAATAATTAAAAATGAAATCCAAAATGTTCAGCAGGACAGAAAAACCAATAAGAAAATACCTTTATTTGTACCAGCAGGACAAAGTACTCAAATGGTTATTGGAGCAACACCAGAAAGTGATTTCCAAATTATGGAGGCTGCAAACACATTCTATAAAGATTATAACCTCAAAAGGGTGTATTATTCGGGTTACATTCCTATAAATGCAACAGACTCCAACCTTCCTCAAATTGGAACAGCACCGCCGCTGGTTCGTGAAAATAGACTTTATCAAACAGATTGGTTACTTCGATTTTATGGCTTTTCGCTTCATGAAATACTTAATAGTAAACATCAGGACCTCGATCTAGAAATAGATCCTAAACTTGCTTGGGCACTTCGCAATCCACAATTCTTCCCTATTGACATTAACACCGCTACCTTTAATTGGATCATACGAATTCCGGGGATAGGAAGACAATCCGCTAAAAAAATAATACAGGCACGCAAATATGGAAAATTAAAAGAACAGCAAGTGCAAAAAATTGGAATAGCTTATAATCGAGCGAAATATTTTATGCTATGTCAGGATACATTGATCACTGCGGGCTTTCACTATCCGGAAAAGATCAGAAAATCCATAATGAAACATAATTCCCAATCGCAAATAAAAGGTTCGAATAGCCAATTAACTTTATTTTAATGGATTATATTTTTGACGGAAGTTATTCCGGCTATCTGAGTTGCGTATTTGAAGCGTTTGAAAGGAAAGAGTTTGACAGCATTCCTAAAACAGGAAAAGCGACGGAAGTTACTCTTTTTTCGGAAAAACGACTCATTTCAACAGATAATAAAAAAGCCCAACGCATTCTAGCGGGCATGAAAAAAATAATTGGAAACCAAGGCACGATTTTTTTTTTACCATAATTTTTTGTCCGATAATCAGATTGAATGGCTCAATGGATTTCGGCTGATTGTCGAATTATTTCGCACAAAACAATTGGATATACATAATTATGGTTATCCTCCTATACTTCGTTTGCATCAATCGATTAAAAAGATCAATAGGGAACGGCACCGTATGAAAGCATTTATACGATTTGTCAAATCTAATGACCATCTGTATACAGCGGTTGTTGAGCCCGATTTCAATGTGATTCCGCTTGTTGTGCAATTCTTTAAAAATCGATTTGCAGACCAGTGTTGGTTAATTTATGATTTAAGGCGAAATTATGGCTTTCATTATGATGGAAATACTATTGTCGAAGTATCGCCAAATGAAAGTGATGAAATTCGAGATCCATATCAGCTAGAAGTGGATCTCGATCCTCAAGAAAAGGCTTATCAGCATCTTTGGAAAACCTACTTTAAGAGTACAACCATTGAATCACGTAAAAATCTGAAACTTCATTTAAGGCATGTTCCGAAACGTTACTGGAAATATCTAGTAGAAAAAATATAGCTTTCTAAGCATGTAAAGATCAAATATTCATTATCATCTTGATCCGCCAAATAATTTGCTTACCAACCAAATTACAAGAGCAACAACCACTACAACCAATAGAATACCAGACCATACGCCGGCTTTAAATATACCTTCAATCGCTGCACAACTTGATACGAGCACCAATAAACTCGACATCAGTGCAAATGGAATTATCTTTTTCATAAATACCTGTTTTAATTATTAATCTGAAATAAAGACAATATTGGCCTGAAAATGTTTTACCGCAAACATGTTCAGGTTATTATTACGCCAAACGCGTATCGAACTTATAATTTCATCGCATTTAATACCCACATTACACGTATTTTTTTGTTAAAAAGTGAAAACTCTACGCAATTTACCACTTAAAAATACGGGTAGCTCGTAGTTAGCGTATTTTGGGTATAGCATTTGATTCTAATTAACCAAATACAAATTAGTTAAGAAACAATAATTGAATAAAGATATGGACACTATCAACCAAAAAGCACAAAAAATGGGATTAGAAAAAGGCTATTATCTACTATTGATGGCTATTTTAGATTTACCTGCTGAAGAAGAGAAAAAATCCAGAAAGAAAAAATAAGTTTGGATCTCCGGCACATTAGTTATGGACTGATAAGAGATTTAAGTAAAAGCCTTTTCCTGCTATATGAAAAAGGCTTTTTGTATTTTTTAAAAACAAATTATTGCTCCATTATTCGGCATAGAGATGATGCATCGCACTATTGTTCGGTTCTTGACAATAGACATATAGAATTTTAAAATTCGATTAAAAGTCTAAAAACGCGCCCAGGATCTCTTAGCCATGATTCTAAAGCTAACTGTGCATCTTCTACACGATATACTCCTGTTATAAGCTGTTCTATTGGGCACTTTTTCATTTTTAAATAATGCATTACCGCTGCAAAATCTTTCACTGTGGCATTGCGTGAGCCTCTGATATCCAACTCTTTTTTGACAAAAAACTGTGTATCAAAAGGGATAGCTTCTTTTGCATAACCTATATACATAACCCGGCCTGTATACGCCGCGGCATCAATCGCCGCTAAGTAGGTTTCCTTGCGTCCTACGGCTTCGATAACAACGTCAGCCCCCATGGAGTGCGTCAGTGTATCCAAGCTAGCCGCCAAGTCTTCCTCAGCGCTATTGATGGTGAATGTCGCTCCGAGAATTTTTGCCAACTCAAGTTTTTCTTTGCTCACGTCAACTGCTATAACGGTGGCACCCCGTAAAGCAGACCGAACAATCGCTCCAACTCCGATCATACCACATCCCAACACCAATACGATATCGCTGTCGGTGACATCGGCCCGATCAACGGCGTGGAAACCTACACTCATAGGCTCCACCAAGGCCAATTCTTTGGACGATAGTTGTCCACCCACAATGACCTTTTGTATTGGTACGACAAGGTATTCTGTCATGGCACCGTCGCGCTGTACCCCCATCGTTTCATTGTAGCGGCAAGCATTAGGTCGATTATTTTTACATGCAGTACAAATACCACAGTTTGAATAAGGATTTACGGTAACTCTTGTACCAATCTTAATATCAGGTCCAACATCAGTCCCCAATCCAACTACTGTTGCTCCAATTTCATGTCCAGGTATAACCGGTAGCTGAACTAATGGATTCAAGCCCCGAAATGTATTCAGATCAGAGCCGCAGAAACCAACATAATCTATTTTTAAAAGGACATGTCCATCCTTAACGGTAGGCTGAGGAATATCCGTGATTTCCACACGTCCCTCTTTTACTATTTTTATAGCTTTCATTTATAAATGGCATCAAGATTTAAATAGCACTTGCGATTGTTATTGATCACAACAAAGCTCAAGCTCAAACTTAAGAGATTTACTGGCTTGAGATCTTTGATATTATGGTATAGCCAAAAATAATTATATAGAACGGATAAAGAAACTCCATTAACGATAAAAAATAACACGATATCGATGCAAGCGCAATGATCCACTACCATACTGCTAGCAACGAAAATAAAAAATTAGCAAACTAAATATCAAATACTTACATCCTGTTTTAGAAAGAGAAATATGTAAAAAAACGCTATATACAGATAAATCAACTATAACATTATCGATATTTACACTTTAAAAACGCTATTCTTTTTAAGAAAACGACTAATATTGTATCTAACTATTTCTTCTTCGCGTAATGATAAATAACGAAAATAATAAACTTGATTTTACACTATTGAACATTGGCTATGCGGAACATCAGGCGAATTGGAATTTCAAAGATATTCAGAGCCCTTTTGCGCGGATACACTATGTGTGTGAAGGAGAAGCATCAATAATTTTAACGGACGAAACCATCAAACTTCGGCCCGGCTATCTCTATCTCACACCTGCGTATATCCAACATAGCTACGCTTGTTCCGCTAAACTATCACTCTACTATATCCATATCTATGAAAATCCAGAGCTAAGATCGAGTATTTTCGACCGCTACTCCTTCCCGAAGGAAATCAAATCAGATCAGCTGTTAGCAACAGTCATTCAACACCTCTACGATTTAAATCCCGGTCGTGAGTTAAAAATGTATGATCCGAAAGGTTATGATAATTCAACAGAATTAATGAAAAACATGGCGCTGCAAACGGCGTCACCTATCGCCAGAGCAGCCGAAAACCAAGCTATCATTCATTTATTAATGAGCCGATTTCTAGCCGAAGCAACGAACAAAATACCACAGGTGGAAAAACGACTCTTGCGTGTACTAGATTACATAGACGAAAATATCCATCATCCGATCGCTATAGAACAACTTGCCAATCTGATTTTTATATCCAAAGATCACCTTATCCGACTGTTCAAAAAACACATGAATGCCACACCTGTACATTACATCAATCAAAAGAAAATAGAAAAAGCACAATTGATGATGTTAATCGATGAAGATAATATCCAACAATTGTGCTTTAAATTAGGTTTTGAAAATATCTCTTACTTTAATCGACTATTTAAAAAATTCACAGGTGAAACACCAATGAGTTACAAACGCCGAATAAGTAGATAAATCGTGCTTCACATCATCTACGACGACAATCCATCGATTGGTATAATGTGACCTTTCTCATCATATGTTAACTCAATAACTTTCATGCTTCTCAACCAGGTCTTTCCTCCTGAGGGAACTGAATCATGATAAAATAAATACCATTTACCTTTGTATTCCAAGATACTATGATGAGTGGTCCAACCGACAACCGGTGATAGAATTACACCCTGATAGGTAAATGGACCATATGGATTGTCTCCAGTGGCATAACAGATTAAATGACTATCTCCTGTAGAATAGGAAAAATAGTATCTCCCTTGATATTTGTGCATCCAAGAAGCTTCAAAAAATCGCTTTTCCGTGTCCCCATGTTTCAATGGCGTGCCATTTTTATCCAAAATGACAAGATCCTTTGGCTCTTCCGAAAATTCCAGCATATCAGCAGACAGCTTGACAACTTTTGGAGACAAAGCATCTTCGTGATCTTGAGGCAATTCATTGGGTGATATAATCTTATTATTTCGATAAAATTGGAGCTGCCCCCCCCAGATACCGCCAAAATACAGATAATAGTCTCCAGTAGTATCTTTAAATGCACAAGGGTCAATACTATAACTACCCTTAATTGGATGCTCCTGCGGAATAAATGGCCCATAGGGCTGACTTGCAACAGCAACACCTAGTCTGAAAACATCATTTTTATCCTTCATGGAAAAATACATATAGTACTTTTCGTTTTTCTCCGTCACATCTGAATCCCAAAGCTGACGACCAGCCCAAGGAATGTCTTTTACATCTAACACCTTACCATGATCAACCACATCCCCCTGAATATCCTCAAGAGAAAATACGTGGTAATCTCGCATATCAAAATGGTCTCCATTGTCATTTTCCGGTATTCCACTTTCTCGATCATGAGAGGGATAAATGTAAATTTTATCTTCAAAAACATGTGCTGATGGATCAGCCATATAATCTTTGGGATATAAATACTTGCTCTTATTCATGCTTACTATTTCTTTTTTTTTTGAGTTAATGAAGTAATATCTTTTAAAAAGGGCTTAGGCTGATAATTCCGGTCAAATAATAATGGATAGTCTGTACGTCCCGGAATAGGCCAACCGTTCTTCCATGAGTCTCCGTCACCAACACCCCACAACGTCACACGTGATATTTTATCCTTATGTTTGAGGTATAACTTAAAAAACGATACGTATCGTCTTCCCAACTCATCCATTTTCTTAGCAGGTAGCCCTTTTTCGTATGGATTCATCTCCTTGCTATAAGCATATTGCTCCCCAATTTCGGCGCCCATATTAGGACGAACATGTGGCAAAACCGAAATATCCATTTCCGTAACCATTACTTTCGCATCAAGTCCCGCAAATCCAAGTATAGTTTTTTCGACCTCATCAATAGGTGGATTATCCAGTGCATTGTGCTCTTGCATACCAATTCCGCTGACGCGACCACCCGCTGCTTTTACTTGACGAATCATTTCGATAATGCCCTTTCTTTTTTCTGGAACGGCGGTTGAATAATCGTTATAATACAACTCCGCATTTGGATCTGCCTCATGTGCAAATTTAAATGCCAATTCAATAAACTGAGGACCAATAATTTCGTAAAATTTGCTTTTGCGCCATTCTCCATTATCCAATATGGCCTCATTCACCACATCCCAGCCGTATACCCGTCCTTTATAGCGGGACACCACGGTATGAATATGCTTCTGCATGCGTGCTATAAGTACATCCCTGGACACCTCTTTTCCATTTTTATCAACAAAAAACCAATCTGGTGTCTGGGAATGCCAGATGAGCGTATGCCCAATAATCTGCATCTTATTTTTTTCGCCAAACAATACGAAACGATCCGCATCTTTAAAATCGAACACGCCTTCCTGCGGCTGCAGGAACATACTTTTCATACAATTTTCCGCTACAATAGAATTGAAATGTTTTTTGACGACAGCTACTGCGGCGGCATCCCGCTCCCAGATCTGATCAAGGTTTAAAGCCGTTCCGATAAAAAACTTACCTTCAAATGCCTCCTTTAAGGTCAATGAATCAGGTGCCAGCTTCAGTTTTTGCAAAGTAGCTGAAGCAGATAGATTTGATAGTAAGGCTGCTACAGCCACAACAATAGTTTTTAACATCTTCATGATTTAGTTTTTAATTAATAAGTATGTCTAGACTCTATGTCCTGATTGATTGCATCAATGGTACTATCGTCCAGTTCGTATTTGGAAATAACATACATGGCCACGACTAAAAGTATTGCTGGAATAATGGCTACCAACCATAGAATTCCCATTTCAGCACGTGCTGACTGGGCTGTTGCATTATCTTTATCAAAGTTAACATATGCTAGCACCAGCCCCGGCACGACACCTCCAAGGGCCATCCCAGCTTTGTAAAAAATACCGGTAAGCGCATTGACAATACCTGAAATACGCTTCCCGGTTTTATATTCGCCATAGGAAATGACTTCAGGAACGAGTGCCCACATATATCCCGTTGCAACAATTACTCCGGTCGACTTGATAAACTGAGCAGCCAGTACCAAAACAATATTTCCCTTGAGGCTTTCGTTTGATGAAATAACGTATAGCATCACCATTCCAAGGATTGCAATAGTCAGGAAGACATAGAACATCTGCTTTTTACCAATTGCCCGCTTGATGGCTGGCACTAAAGGCATAAAAATAAAAGCAGGCAAAGATCCTAATGCCATAAAATAAGGTAGCATATCCGGAGCATGTACATTATATATCATGTAGTATGATCCTGCCGAGTTACCGATTGCCATCATAGCAAATGCAGTAATGAAAAAAAATGCCAAAATACGCAAAGGACGATTATGCTTAAATTCTCGCCACAGGTCGGAAACCTGCACATTATCTGTATCTTTCTCATCCATGATGACACGTTCTTTTGTTTGTGAGAAGCAAAAGATTAAAAGAACTAACCCAACTAAAGCATAGATCAGCATCGTTGTAAACCAGGCTTCGGCAGAATCTTTCGAGTTTATCTTTCCATCTGGAGAGAAATACTTTACGATGAGTGGTACCCCATATCCAACAGCCAGACCACCCACGTTCGCCATAAACATACGCGTAGACGTTAGTTTTGTAACCTCATCCGTATCTCTGGTCAAGGAGGCATTTAAAGCGCCATACGGAACATTCACCAACGTGTACAACATCGATAAACCAACATAGGTGATATAAGCATAGGTTAAAGATCCCGAAAAGCCATTCCAAAAACACAAAATTGCAAATCCTGTCAGCGGAATTCCTCCCAGCACCAAATAAGACCTATACTTTCCCATGCGGGGATTTCTTTTATCAACAAATGCGCCTACGATGGGGTCCCATAGTACATCGACAATTCGAACAATGAGAAACATCACTCCTGCAGAAGCTGCAGAGATCCCATAAACATTGGTATAAAAAATCAGTAGATACATCGAAACAGTCTGGTAAATGAGATTCTGTGCGAGATCGCCAGCACCAAACCCTACGCGCTGCTTCGTTGAAAGCTTGTAAAAACCTCTGAAAGGCTTCACTTCTGTCATATTTTGGTCCATATAATTGGTTATTCGATTAGTTATATTACAATGGTAAAACTACAAGTAGCTTTTTTCCATTACCCATTACAAATGTTTTATATTCCAATAAAAATGTTTAAAAAGCCCACTTAACAAAGAATAAATCGATAAAAATCTTCATCGTAGCACTGAGCCGTTCCAGTAAAAATTACTTCTTTAAAAATAAATCTAACTGTCGGTATGCGGACAGCAGAAATGATATCGTCAAAGATATTACGTAGCCTGAAAAATATAGGCTGCCCAAACTTTTTTTGGACAGCCCATTTCTACCTGCTATTAAACTGCTTAGTTTTTACCGTTTAATTCTTAGGATATTTTACCACATAGCTTTTTGTTTGCCCTCTATAAAGGCAATCAACTTGAGCGTAACCCGTCGGCGAAGTAGCTTGATTCACTTTAATCTTAACTTCAGGATTATCGGCAGTCGCTTTTACCAAAGGAATGTTTTTACTTTTTGCTTCCATCGGAAAGGAAACTTCATAAACATGATAACCAATAATACCATTCTCATCCGTAGATCGTACAGGAATGGATGGTAAAGCTAGTTTGGTCCCATTTACTGTAATGGTGACCGAAGGTGGTATTGGACGTTCAATTTTTTTGTCTTTCGAACTAAATCCTAAGCCTATAAAATCGAAAAGCGGCTTTCCTTCCTCACCCTCAGCAACTAAAAATAAGGCGTGTTTACCGTCCAATTGATCTACAAATTTGGAAACGTCGACCGTAAATTGCTTGACTTCAGCCGCAGAATTCGCCGGAACAGAAATTTGCGCAATTCGCTTACCTTTCCAGGTTTCGTTATCCCAAGGGCCATCTAACCATACGTTGACCTTAAAGGCAGCTTTTGTTTTTGGCGTAATAAACACATTGAAAGCCGTTTGATTTCCAATTTTAGTCCCCTCAAAAGCTTTCAATCCAAACTTATCTTGATCCAAACCTCCAAATCCGAAATATTTAAAACCTGCAATATTTCCGTTTTTCATATTTGTCACCGGCATATGATTATCCCATACATCCCATGAATCCTGTTGCAAACTGATATCAGACAGGTAGCAAGCATATCCAGCCGAATAATACTGATAGGGATTTAATCCATAAAAATGAAATCCTTCCGATGTCACTTCTGCACCTTTATACTCTTTCCCTTGTTTATCTTTAATAGTCAAATTCTCTTGAAAGGGGTCAAACGCTCTTAGGGACACCATTCCGCCATCTTTAACACTTTTCTCATCCCAAGATACTTTGATAGGTTCAACCACCGCCTGACGTGCAAAGCCAAATCCACGCGGTGGTCTATGGTAAAATACATACCATTGTCCATTGATCAGTTCGATACTACCATGTGTGTTATGACCTGCATTGCTGGTTTCAATAGCAGATCCGTCCTTGTTTAAGACTGGAGCACGTGAATCGACTAAAACGCCGCCGCTCTTCCATGGTCCTAGTGGCGAGTCTGCTACCGCATAGCGCAAAGTGGAATTTGAACTTCCTACGCCATATTCCGGGCCGGAGTAACCACTATATACCGAAACGTACTTGTTTCCCACTTTACGAATGGATGATGCTTCAAAAAAATTAAAGGTTCCCAAATCCTCACCTTCAAAAATATTAGGATAGGAAGTTCCTTTTGGATCGCGTAATTGGCCATATCGCGCACTTGCTGGCAATAAATAATTGATCACCTCCGTACCAGGCCTCAACGAATACATTGTTTTCTGATCCAGTTGTGCAGCCATAGAACGTTGGAATCCCCAAAAACCATATGCCCGGAATCCAATGTCAAAATCAGGATCTTGAGGGTCCGTAACGTATTCGATATAAATGGCAGGATCAAATCCTAAGATACTTCCAGGCAAAGTACGCTTGCCATCTTCAGTCAGATTGACAGGTTTAAAGGGACCATTAGGCCTGTCACCTTTAACAACCATCGCTTCACGGCCCTCACCTCTGCTATGAGGAAACAAGTAGTAATCCTTTTTTCCATCTTTTCGCTTAACCTCTACAAGATCTGGCGCATACATCACATCCCATTTACCATCGATCGCGTACGTAAAGATAGCGCCCTCGTCCCGCCAGCTGCTCAAATTCTCAATAGGAGCTGACCACATTCTAATGTCAGGCCCACAATAGCTGCTAAAACGTAAATCATGGGAACCAATGATGTAAGCACGATATTTCCCAGGCTGGTCAGGATCTTCGAAAACACGGGGTTCGCCATCCGGGAGATGCTCCCATAGCGGTAGATAAGGATTTCCTATAGACTGGTGCACAAACCCCTTACTAGGATCGTTGAGGTGGTTTTGCTGCTGCCCAAGTGCTGTTGCTGCTGATAAAATTCCTGTAACGGATAATAAAAATGCCATTGTCCGTTTTTTTAAGACAATATTTAGTCCCTTCATAAATTGAGTAAATTAATTTTTCTTAAATTGTTGAGTTATCTTGTATGCTGTTGCATTTTTTCCCTTGGCTCAAACTACTTTGCTTCATGTTAGTATGTTACTTTCCAAATTTCCAGCAATCGAAAAACAGGATATTTGACGGTGCCTTACCTTTAAAAACAAAATATAGATCGTGTAGTCCCGATACTTTATCGGACAGTGCTGTCTCAACTGTAGTCCATCTGTCATCTCCCCCCGTCATGGGCACCTGTATCGTACCTAACAACGCTCCATCAACCGCTCCCAAACGTACCTCCATATGGATACCTCCATTATGCGTCGTTCCTACCCGTGCAAAAAAATTACGTGCTCCCTCCTCACCAAAGTCAACATTCTTCACGCAGGTGAAAGCCCCATCTTTTTTTGCCTTTATAAAAACGCCCACCTTTTTATTTTGGTAGGATTTAACGTGCTCGGACCAAGCAATCGTTTCAGCCTGATGAAGTTCATAGGGATTCACTTTGCCGGTCGCTTGAGTAATTCCATTTGTCATTTTCGTTGGATCGATACTGCCGTCTGGATTAAAGTTCAGTTCTTGAACAGCGACAGACCGCGTAAAGCCTCCCCCTCCAGGTAAGGCACCATTATGGTAAAAGAAATAGGTTTTTCCTTTAAAATCGACAACGCCAGGATGATTTGTGAAGGCTTTTCCTTCCGCAGGCATGATTATACCACCGTACTTCCAAGGTCCCTCGGCTTTTTGGCTTGTCGAATAACCAATAAATTCTGGCAAAGGACCTCCCGGCCAAAAAAGATAATATAAACTATTTCTTTTATATAACCATGGCCCTTCCTCATAGCCCGTAGGCCGCTTCGGGTCGCCCTCCCTCTTTCCAAACGATGCCGCAGTCATCGGAACCTCAACAATATCACCTTTATAGGAGATCATATCTTCATTCAGCTTAACATATTTCAGCTGGGGGTTACCCCAATACATATGAGCTTGGCCGTCGTCATCAATAAACACAGTAGGATCGATATCTCCCCATTCGCTTTGCAGTAATGGTTTCCCCAAAGGATCATAAAATGGTCCCAATGGGCTATCTCCTACAGCAACGCCGATCGCACCTCGATTGTTCACTTTGGAAATGACAGGTACATAAAGATAAAATTTACCATTCTTTTCAACACATTGCGCCGCCCAGGCATCACCTTTTGCCCATTCAAAATCTGTATAAGAAAGAATCGCACCATGATCGGTCCAATTCACCATATCATCGGTTGAATACACACGCCAATTGTTCATGTTAAACCAGGTGGATTCTTCTTCATCCTGTGTAGTATAAAGATAAAGTCTGTTGTTATACACCAAAGGGGCCGGATCCGCAGTATAAGCAGTCTGCACAATGGGGTTTTGTGCCCTTAATGTACCCACCTTAACCAAAAATAGAAGCAAAAATCCGAATAGGGATTGTATAAAAAATCGTTTCATCATATTATCTTAATTTGCGGTCAAATGGAAATAATCAACATCTACATAACCACCGCCGGCTTTGGTTGCATAATTGAAAAGTCCGAATCGATAGCCCATAAAATGAGGAATGGTATAACTCATTTTTAAATCATTACCTATCCTGCTCCAATTGCGCCCATCTGTACTATAAAAAAATTGAGCGAGATCTCTTTTGTTTGTAAAGTCACAGCTTGCTTTAAGATATATACGCTGCTGTTTGAGGCCGATCTTGGCCAACTCTTGTGGTACGCCTGTCGTCGCATTGATCATCACCAATGATTTCGTATTTCCTTCCATACGCACACCAACTAAACCATAATTTTTTTGCAATAGCGATAGGCCCGCAAAATCACCATCTTTCATGTTAGAAACCTCGATAGCAATAGCTGCACTGCAAGTCGGCCCGATGGTACGCTGGGTGAGGGTGTTTTTGGCCGAAAGAAAATCATCGGTGCGATCGCCTGTATGCATTCTCAAAAAGCCCGTTCGCGCTGTTACAGACCATAGATTATTGTCTGGATTATGGTTCCACTGCCACACCAGTGGAAGAGCCGCATCTCCAGGTTTCCGGTCAAAATCATCGGAGTTAACGATTCCGGGAATTAAACTTTTATTTGCAGGAAGATTTAAGGTAGACGGCACTTTTCCGCCGATACCGAGCACTGGCCATCCATCTTCCCATATGACAGGGACCAAAAATGGAATACGTCCTACAGCACCATAATCCTGAAAAAGATACGCATACCATTTTCCGTCGGGCATATCAATCAGCCCCCCTTGGGCCACACCTTGATCCTGCAAAACCACTTTCCCTTCATACGGACCTTCCAGTTGACTTGCCCGATGGACAATCACCGTGCGCATTCCTCCAGCTGGCCATGAAATATTAAAAAGGTAATAAAAGCCATTGATCTTAAACATTTGGGACCCCTCAGCCGGCAACCCCACTTTACCTTCTTTAGGCTTAGCAGGTAAAGAAGCATCATCTAATAACACGCGTTCTGTCCCAGCTTTAATACCTGAAAAGTCGGGCGACAATTCGGCAATATGGATCTGTCCGCTACCCCAGATCATATAAATTTTTCCTTGGTCAAAGAATAAACTATGATCGTGCATCATCGGTCTAAACTCGGTAGAAACCCAAGGTCCCCCTTCAATATCTGCCGTGCGATAGACATGTGTTTTACCTGTATTGGAAGAAAATGTACTTACATAGTACTGTCCATCATGAAAGCGTAAACTGCTTGCCCAGGAACCGTGCCCATAGGCATTCTTCTGATTCGACAAATTGAGCTCATCCTGATCTCCAAGACGATCATACACATAATTAACCAAGGTCCAATTGACTAGATCTTTGGATTTCATTATCGGAACCCCGGGGTTCATGTGCATGGTGGTGCTACTCATGTAATAGGTATCACCAACGCGTATCATGGACATATCGGGTACATCGGCAAAGATGATTGGATTACGGGCTTGCTGCGCTAATGAATCCAAAAACAGGATCATAAAGCAGAAGACAAAAGCACTAATTTTCATTCTTAACATAGTAAAATGATTAAATGGCCACATTAATTCAGTCAGCCGTTAAAGTGTAGTATTTTCCTGGCATGGTCAGCACATCGTATTCGTAATAGTGAGGTAATTTAATTCCTTTCAGATGTGATTCTGCTGACTGGATAGGTTTTGGTATTCGCATTGGAGCGAGAAGCGCATTGCGCTGATGACCTTTTGCGATCTGAATTCCACGCCCTTCCAACGCCGAAGCTGCACGAAGCCGCAAATTGCCCCCTAAGGTAGAAAATACCCTCACTTCCTTTATCTTTCCTTCTTTCCACTGCATTTCAATTTCAAATCCGCCACGCGCCTTTATGCCTTTTACCCATCCCTCGCCCCACCGATCGGGAATTGCTGGCAGGAGATGCACAGCACCATCGTGACTTTGGACCAGCATTTCTGCCACACCTGCTGTTAGCCCAAAATTACCATCTATCTGAAATGGAGGATGTGCTGTAAAAAGATTAGGATAGGTACGTCCCTCTGGATGCTTTTCATCAGAAAGGGTTAGCATATTTTTTATAATTTCGTACGCATGGTTTCCATCCAAAAGGCGGGCCCATAAGTTTATTTTCCAGCCAATCGACCATCCTGTTGCGAAATCCCCGCGATAAATCAATGAATTACGGGCTGCTTCAAACAATTCAGGTGTGCCAAAAGGTGAAATTTGGCTCCCTGGAAATAATCCATATAGGTGTGATATATGCCGATGTTGATTTTGCGGATCATCCACATCTTCCATCCATTCTTGTAACTGGTTATATCGACCGATATGCATCGGTGGAATACGGCGAGCCGTAGTTAGCAATGTATCCCTGTAGCTAGAATCGATACCCAAAACTTCTGCAGCCAAAGCGGTACGAGTGAGCATGTCATAACAGAGCTGGTTATCCATCGTCACTCCGGCAGCGAGTGGACCTTGTTCGGGCGAAATTGAAGGACTCAAAACAAGCCACTGCTGATCTGGATATCCACGATGTACTACAAGTGTAGACAAAAGAAAATCACAAGCGCCCTTCATAGCGGGGTAATATTGCTTTAAAAAAAAACGATCTCCCGTAAAAAGGTAATGCTCCCATACATGTTGCGACAACCACAGCCCCCCACTGGGCCACATTCCAGCTGCCGCAAAATCAATAGGACTCGTCACACGCCAAATATCTGTATTATGATGAGCTACCCAACCGGATGCATTATACAATGTTTTTGCCGTTTCTTTTCCACTTTCACTGAGTTCTTTAATCATGGAAAATAATGGCTGAAGGGTTCCTGACAGGTTAGTTACATTCGCAGGCCAATAGTTCATTTCCGTATTGATATTGATCGTATATTTACTGTCCCAAGCGGGCTGCATGGAGCGGTTCCAGATGCCTTGTAGGTTAGCAGGTTGGCCACCTGGCTGCGAAGAACAGATAAGCAAATATCGGCCGAATTGAGCCAATAGGGTAACTAGCGCTGGATCCTGCGTATGGGCGAAATTTGCAATTCGTGTTGAAATAGGCTGTTGCTGTTCATTGTTGACGCTGCCCAAATGCAATTGAAAACGGTTGAACTGCTTATTGTAAGCGGTTTTATGCTGCTGAAAAGCAAGCTCATAATCCTTACGCATTGCTTTTTGCAACCTTTCCGTGGCCTCCTTGGAGGGATCCGATCCCAACTGTTTATAATTTTTGAAATTACTCGCAATTGAAATATAAAGACGAATGGAAGTGGCATCCTTTATATTAATCGATTCGTCATCCACAACTAGCTCTCCATCCGTAAGGTTTACTCCGGTATGAATCTGATAAACAACCTCCCCTTTAACACCTTCATGATCAGTACCTCGCCCTTCTAAAACAAGTTGATCACCGCTCTTAAAAATAGTATGCTTCGACTCATTCTCATACGCCAAGGTGCAGTTGAGCTTCCCTTTCTTGCTCGATCGGATCTGCATTACGATCACATCATCAGCAAAGGAAGTGAAAACCTCCCTAGTAAATGTTACCCCATCTACTGCATAATGAGAACGCGCTACAGCGTGCTCGATATCCAATTCACGATGATAGTCCTGATAGTTATCATGCCCCGGAAATCGCAGCAGAATATTGCCGGCAGTTTGATAAGGCATACCATGGGTCTTTGTAAAGAAAGTTTCATTTGCAAGCTTTTCAGCTTCAGCTGATTTCCCATCAAATATATAATCCTGAATAGTTTTTAATGCCCCACTGCCTTTCGGGTTATCGTTCCGATAAGGGCCACCCGCCCAAATAGTTTCCTCATTGAGCTGCAGGCGTTCACACGATGGAATTCCATAAAACATCGTACCCAACCGACCATTTCCTAACGGTAAGGCTTGCTCCCATATCTTTTCGTCTGCCGGCCGATCATACCATAGGGTTAAAGCCGACTGCTTTTGCGCAAACAAAAGTGTAGTATGCAATGTTACGATTCCAATGAATGTGATGATATGTTTCCAAATAAGGTTTTCAATCATTTCTCTTAATCCTAATTTTTACCGTTTCGGACCTAAACCTCAGTCTTATCCACGTTAACCCCAGACAGGCAAAATGCGTACTAGTTTATTCCTACTTAAAAGGGGATTTATTTTTTATTTTTAAATAGCAATTGCGAAACATTATAAAGGTCATTTTTCCACACATTGAAATCATGTCCTCCAGGCTCCAGATAATAAATATGAGGCACCCCATTTTGCGAAAGGTATTCGTGCGTACGTTTACTAATATGAAGCAAGCCATCCTGATCACCACAGGATATCCACAGTAGTTTTAGTTTGTCTTTAGCTTCTTGTGGATTAGGGAGTAAATCTTGTGGCATCTTCGTATTGGGTGCAGAAGAAAAGCCTCCTACCCAAGCGAACGTGTCCATATGAGCCAGTCCAAAATTCAGCGACTGGCCGCCCCCCATCGATAATCCAAAAATCGCTCGGTGTTCGCGATCTTTGATAACGGGAAACTGATGTTCAACATAGGGAATAAGGTCATTGAGAAGATCTTGTTCAAAAGTCGAAAACGCTGCAACCCGATCAGGTGCCATCACATTACCACCAGCTCGATCATCCTGCATAGCGCGGCCATTCGGCATAATCACCAGCATGGGTTCCATTTTTCCCTCGGCATATAGATTATCGAAAATAACCTGCGGGGTTCCATGTCTGAACCATTCCCTTTCATCCCCACCTATTCCATGCAGCAAGTACATTACAGGATATTTTTTTGCAGCATTATATCCAGGCGGCGTATAGATTAAGGCTTTTCTCATTACTCCAACAGTTTTTGAAGGATAAACTATGGAATCTATTTTTCCAGTTGAGCCCAATGCTCGCTCAAGATCAAATCCTTGTGGAGCAGCCTGCTGCGCTTGAGCGATTAAGCTGACGGAGAAAACACACAATAGTGTGCAAATTATCTTTTTCATATTATAATTGATTTACATCTCTTTCCTTTTAAGTACCCGCAGCGCAGCTGCTACGATTGCGTCTGCATTCAAGCCATATTTATCCATCAATGCACTCGGTGGCCCCGATTCACCGAAGCTATCATCCACAGCCACATATTCCTGGGGCCTCGGCATTTTCTTTGTCAGCAATTGTGCGACACTATCGCCAAGTCCACCGATACGGTTATGTTCTTCAGCGGTAACGACACATCCGGTTTTAGCAATAGAATTCAGTATCGCATGTTCATCCAAAGGTTTGATGGTATGGATATTAATGATCTCGGCGTCAATACCCAAAGTTTCCAACTCTTCGCCCGCACGGATGGCTTCCCACACAAGATGCCCTGTCGCCAATATAGTCACTGCAGTGCCTGGATTCAGCATCACGGCTTCACCAATCACAAATTCCTGATCTTCGGGCGTAAAAACCGGCACCACGGGACGACCAAATCGCAGGTAAACTGGCCCCTTATGTTTAGCAGCAGCTAGTGTCGCGGCCTTCGTCTGGTTATAATCGCAAGGATTGATAACAGTCATTCCAGGAAGCATTTTCATCAATCCGATATCTTCCAATATCTGATGGGTTGCTCCATCTTCACCCAACGTCAGACCAGCATGCGAAGCTGCTATTTTTACATTTTTATCCGAATAAGCAATTGATTGCCGAATTTGGTCGTATACTCGCCCAGTTGAAAAATTAGCAAACGTTCCTGTGAAAGGTATTTTTCCACCGATGGTAAGTCCAGCCGCGATTCCCATCATATTTGCCTCTGCAATCCCTATCTGAAAAAAGCGTTCAGGAAAGGCTTTGATAAAATCGTTCATTTTTAGCGAACCGATCAGGTCGGCACATAGTGCGACCACATTTTCGTCCTGCTTTCCTGCTTCAAGCAAACCGGCTCCAAATCCCGAACGCGTGTCTTTTGACTCTGTATATGTATATTTTTTCATGTTAATCTATTTCAAAATCCTTTGCGTATTAGGCGATATAATCCCCCAATGTTTCTGCATTCTGATTTAAGGCCAAGCTTAGTTGCTCATCGCTGGGAGCAATGCCATGCCATTTATGTGAACCCATCATAAAGTCGACGCCATTCCCCATTTCCGTATGTAACAACACCATTACTGGCATGCCTACGCCAGTTGAAGCTTGAGCTTTTCGAAGTCCCGAAATCACCGATTCAATATCATTTCCTCGCATAATTTCAATAACGGTCCAGCCAAATGCCATCCATTTTCGCGGTAGATCGCCCAGCGAAAGCACATCATTGGTAGCGCCATCAATCTGAGCGCCATTGTAATCTACAATGGCAATCAAATTGTCCATTTTGTTATGCGCGGCATACATAGCCGCTTCCCATACTTGGCCTTCCTGTAATTCGCCATCCCCCATCAATGCATAAACTAAATGATTGTCATGGTTTAGCTTTTTAGCCTGTGCAGCACCAATAGCGACAGAAAGCCCCTGTCCTAAAGACCCTGAAGCAACACGAATACCAGGAAGTCCTTCATGCGTCGTGGGGTGTCCCTGAAGGCGTGAATTGAGTTTTCTGAAGGTGGAAAGTTCATCGACCGGAAAATAATCTGCCCGTGCAAGAACACTGTAAAAAACGGGAGATATATGTCCATTGGAAAGGAAAAATAGATCCTCTCCTATGCCGTCCAAGTCAAAATGGTCGTTTCTCTGCATCAACTCAAAGTATAAGCACACCAACAATTCGGTACAACCCAACGATCCTCCGGGATGTCCTGACTGGCATCCATGCACCATTCGGATTATATCTCTCCGTACCTGCTTAACAATAGCTTCTAAATTATGTATACTATGTTTTGTCATGACCATCTCAATTGTTACTTTGCGCAGCAACGCGTTTATGATCAGCTAAAAATTGCGCTAGTCCACTATCCGTTAACGGGTGTTTTAATAGTGAAAAGATCGCCTGCAAGGGCCCTGTCATCACATCTGCGCCTATTTTGGCACAACCCAGAATATGCGCACTGTGGCGTACCGAAGCCGCAAGAATCTGGGTTGGGAAAGCGTAATTATCAAATATCGTCCGTATTTCGCGGATCAGTGCCAGCCCATCGACAGATATATCATCCAGCCTGCCCACAAAAGGTGACACATAGGTTGCTCCGGCTTTAGCGGCTAAGAGCGCCTGACCAGCTGAAAATACTAAGGTACAGTTGGTCTTAATTCCCTTAGTACTAAAATATTTGATCGCTTTAATACCATCTTCGGTCATCGGGACCTTAACCACAATCTTATTGTCTAAAGCCGCCAAGAGCTTACCCTCTTCAATCATTGAACTGTAATCAGTTGAGATCACTTCAGCACTTACATCACCGTCTACAATATCACAGATAGCTTTGTAATGTGCGTGAACATGAACCGTTCCTGCAATTCCCTCTTTTGCCATCAGCGAAGGGTTGGTCGTTACACCATCTAGGACACCTAAATTCTGAGCCAAGCGAATCTCACTAAGACTTGCTGTATCGATAAAAAATTTCATTTTTTTTAGTTGATTAGTTTTGTATTCGCTAGCTCCCTAGCGATTGGTTATAAGACAAAACTATTGTTTTCAGGTAGATAGGATTGCAACAAATAAAAAAAAGAAGGGTAAAAATGTTTAAAACAGCATACCCTTCTCAAAAAATAATCTAAAACAACCTTTTAACAACTATTATATACCGCTCACACAGACGCGCTTTTCTGCGATTGAATATATTCACTCGGCGTCATCTGATACTTCGCTTTGAAGACTTTTGTAAAATAGTTTGGATTGGCAAATCCCGTTTCATAGGCAATTTCAGAAATAGACTTATCACTTTTCTCTAACAGGCTCGCAGCCTTTTCTAATTTTACTGAACGGATAAAATCTACGGGTGACATACCCGTAAGTTCCAATAATTTGTTATACAGGGAGGCTCTGCTCATCAACGTATGAGCACTTAACGCTTCCACCGATAATTGTGGATTGTCAACATTATCGTGGACATACTTGAGTACCTTTTGTAAAAATTTATCCTTTTCGGATTCTATAGTGACTTCGGGAGCCAAAATAGATACCTGTTTACTATAGACTTCCTTGAACGCCTGATTTAGCTGCAACAAGCTGTTAACCTTAGCGACTAATACATCCATATCAAAGGGCTTAGTCAGGTAACCGACTGCTCCCGACTCAAGGCCACAGACAAGTCCATTATCGACATGTGAAGCAGTCAGTAAAACGACCGGGATATGTTTTGTCCGTTTATCCTGGGCAAGCTTCTGAGAAAATTCCATACCATTCATATAAGGCATCTGAACATCGCTCACCACGAGATCGGGATGATGAAAAAGCGCCTTTTGCCAGCCGTCCTTCCCGTTAGTAGCTTCAATAATTTGATAATGTTCTTTTAAGGACTCGTAGAGATAATACCTAAAATCTTCATCGTCTTCAATAATCAGTACTAGTGGACTCTGCCTAAGTTCAGCTGGCTGTACCGCCGTTATCGCTTCACAATCGGGCACCTCTTCATATTGCGGTTCAGCCTGATCCAACCACAGATCAAATTTAAAGACACTGCCGCTGCCCGGTTGGCTGTCTACAGAAATCTCACCACGGTACATCTGAACAAATGATTGGGCAATTGATAGCCCAATTCCAGAACCTTGACTTGCCACTTTACCCTCATTATCGTATTGGAAAAAGCTTTCAAATATGGACTTTTGAAGCTCCTCCGGAACACCGATACCTGTGTCACGAACTTCAAGATTGACATGAAGCTTTTTGTCGACCATATTTGCCATTGTTATACTTACGGCGATATCCCCGCCCTTTTTTGTAAATTTAAAGGCATTATAGATTAAATTAAATAAAATACGTTCAATCTTATTGCGGTCAAAACGGCAATACAATTTTTCCTGACAGGGAATAAAGGAATAATCTATACCTTTTTGTAAAGCCATGTCCTGAAAGGAGCGGTATACTTCCTGTACAAACGACACCAATTCACCATCCTCGTCCTGCAATTTTAGCTCATGGTATTCCATTTTACGAAAATCGAGTAACTGATTGACCAAATTCAATAGCCGGCGGGCGTTGCGGCTGATCAAATTAAGCTGATCGCCCAGTTTGTTATCTTTACTTTTGGCCAATAACGCATCGATGGGTCCCATGATTAAAGAGATTGGTGTGCGAAATTCATGACTCAAATTGGTTAAAAACCTGATCTTCATCGCATCCAACTGATGTTTGGTCTCAGCATCTCTTTTTTGCTGTTCAATAAGCTGCCTCGCCTGAATACGTTCCTGCTCCAGCGCAAATTTTTGCTTTAACTTTTGAATTCCTCGATGCCTGATAGACAAAAGTACCCCAGCAAAGGCAAACACATAAAATAAATAAGCATAAATTGTACGCCAAAATGGTGGTGCAACGTGAATAGCTATCGATTTAATTTCCCTGTTCCAAATGCCATCATTGTTACTTGCACGTACCTCAAAGACATAATCTCCAGGATCTAAATTAGTGTAATAGGCGCTGTTTTCCTTTCCGTTTCGAATCCAGTTTTTGTCAAAACCGACAAGGCGGTACTCATATTGGTTATCTTCGGGCACGGTGAGGTTAAGTGCAGCAAAAGAAATGGAAAAATTCTGCTTATACTTCAGGTTGATACGATCCGCAGTCAAGAGCGATTGTTGTATTGGACCTTTGTTTGAAGGTTGAATAACCACATTGTCAATTTTTAGATCCGTTAGTGCGACCCTGGCAGGATTACTATTCGTTTTTAAATGAGCAGGATAAAAATGGTTAAAACCCTTCTGACCGCCAAAGTAAATTTCACCATCATCTGTTTTCAACGATGCTCCAAGCATAAAAGCCCCTTCTTGTAATCCTACGGCATTTGAATAGTTTTTAAACTTATTATTTGTCGGAGAGTAACAACTCAATCCTTTATTCGTCGAAAACCAAATCCGCCCCATATCGTCTTCAATAATACTCTGGATCGCGCCATTCACTAAACCATCTTTCTCGGAAAGAGTTTCAAACAATGTCTTCCCTTTTCGTAGCAAACCCACCCCATTTCCATTTGTTCCGACCCACAAATTCCCCTTTTTATCGGTATGTACAGCTAATATATAATTGCTTGGAAGCTTACTTTTTGCTTTATCATAAGTTATAGTATGTCGTTTAATAGGGTCGTACATCACTAGACCCGATCCATAGGTACCTATCCACATGTTATGTTCTTCATCTTCCGCCAGCGCACGTATAAAATTCCCAGGCAACTCGATCCCATCATCTGACGGCTCCGCTCGCTTGTATTTTTTGACAATCCCGCTTCCCTTTTGGATGATGTTTATACCACCTCCATTTGTCCCAACCCAGGTGTCTCCCCGGAAGTCAACTTTTAAACAAAAGATGTCGTTATTATTTAAGTTGTCTGTCCTATTGCCAACGGTGTATCGTTTGACATTTCCAGAATTGAAATCATAACAAACCACCCCTTGCTGATAAGTACCGATCCAAAGTTGATCGAGCTTTCTTTCCAAGGCTAGTACCGTAAGATCTTTAGGCAGGCTAGCAGAAAGTGTAAAAGGTGACAATCGATCAGCTGTTCGATCATATTTCCAAATACCACCACCATCAACTCCCAAAAAGATCTTATTTTGATAAGCAGCAAACGAGGTTACGATGGCCGGATCGCCATTCCTTCCTTCCAAAAAGTCAAGACTTTTTAAGCTGAACTGGCTTAAATTGGTATCAAACTTATTTAAGCCACCCTGAAAAGTACCAATCCAATAGATCCCGCTGCTATCCATACAAATCGACCGTATCGATTTATGAGAAAGGCTATGGACATTACTTGGGTCCGGCTTGAAGGTCCGAACGGTAAAATTATTGGTATTCAATACATCGAGACCATTATCCGTTCCGATCCATAATTCCTGCTTTTGATTATAGCACAAGGTATAAACCCGGGGGCTGCTCAACGCTCCTTTTCCGACCTCCGATTTAAATTTCTTGAATTCGGTATCTCCAGGCGTCAAATATTTAAGTCCTAGCATAGATCCCATCCAAATCCTGCCTTTATCATCTTCCACAATGGAAGTAATATCAATACCATTTCCATAACCATCCTGTTCCGAAAGAACCTCAAAACGCTTTATGGTCTTTAAGTTTGCTGATATACGGAATATTGCGTTCTCCGACGATACCCACATATTGTTATTTCTATCCCGGAATACGCAACCCGTTACTTTACCAGCAAACGTTTCCAAAATGTATCTATAGGTGGGATCCATCTTCTTTTGTAGATTATCTACATCCAAAACATATAAAGCACCGTAAGAAGCAATCCAAATATTTCCATTCGCATCCTGGTCAATCGAATTGATTGCAGTACTCACCCATTTACCATCAGGCGTAAGATTATAGGAGCGAATTCGGTCGGCTTCCCGATCATAATAACTCAATCCACCACCGTTCGTACCAATCCATATCCTCCCCTTTCTGTCTTCCTTTAACGCAGAAATATGGTTAGCCATTAAACTATTCTCCTTATTGGCGTCATACCGGTATACATTGTAATGACGTCCGTCGAAGCGATTAAGTCCATCCTCTGTTCCCAACCAAAGAAAACCATAACTGTCACGACAGATGCTATAGATAGTATTGGAAGAAAGGCCGTCCTTCGAATAATAGCGTTGAAAGGTTACGGGTTGGTTTTGCCCATAAGAAAAAAACGTCAACAACAGCCAAGTAAATAACAGTAATGTCCGTATCATATATTTAGGTGTGTAATCTGCAGCACAGAAAATCGATGCTGAACTGTCAACTAAATTATCAAATTAATACCTACTAAACTAGTCGAAACGATTATTTATGCTGTATGGATGGCAATTTTTGACATTATTTTCCTTCATTTAAACATTCTTGCTATCCAAAAAATTTAACATTGGCTAGCTTTGATTTACAATTATAAACTGATTTGAAAGGCATCTCCTAGTGTTGGAAATTGCATCTCAACCATGCAACCGGTTGCGAAACAGTTATAATAGAGAATTTAACCAATTATAATATACAATTTATGACAGTATCTGATGATCCTTGACTGTCCCCTCATATCTATCAATATGAGCTAAGGGGATAGGGATACAAAAGTATCACGCCAATTAAAGAACATTTAACCAATAATTCTTCAACCTATTTATCAATCCAAAAATGCGATGATGATTACATATAAAATCACACGAGTAAGGCGTTGGAAAAAGCTATGGGGTATAGCTAAACCATTCACTTTACTGCTTTTCCTACTTTACGTGGGGCAAGCAACACTCTTTGCACAGGCCAAAAGACAGATAAAGGGCATTGTCGTCGATAGTAACCATAAAAAAGTGAGCGGTGCATCCATTCGGGTAAAAGGCACATCGCTGGCCACGGCTACTGATGATAATGGAGCTTTTACAATCCAGGTCCCGGCAGATAATACTTTGTTGACTGTTTCTAAGCTAGGATATGGCAAAATAGAAGTCGATATCCACAATAAAAACACCATTGAAGTACAGTTAACCGATCAGTCAATCGAAATCGAAGAAACGGTAGTTGTCGGGTACGGTCGTCAGAAAAAGGAAACCGTTGTAGGAGCTATTACGCAGACTTCCGGTAAAATTCTTGAGCGCGCAGGAGGTGTTTCCAGCGTAGGTGCCGCACTGACAGGCAATCTACCGGGCGTAATTACCACTGCAAGTACAGGTATGCCTGGTGAAGAGGATCCTCGTATCGTGATCCGCGGCCGAAGCACGTGGAATAATACCGACCCTTTAGTGATGGTCGATGGTGTGGAAAGGCCGTTATCCGCGGTAGATATCAGTTCTATTGAAACAATCTCTGTACTAAAAGATGCCTCGGCAACTGCTGTCTATGGTGTTAGAGGGGCAAACGGCGTTATTTTAATTACCACTAAGCGGGGTAAAGAAGGACAAATGATGATAAGGGGTACCGTCAACAACATTGTAAAGACCGTTTCCCAGCTTCCAGGCAAAATGGATTCTTATGATGCATTGATGCTACGCAATAAGGTGATTGAGTATGAATTGGGCATCAACCCTACAAGTTGGGCCGATTATTCACCGCAGGATATTATCAATAAATATCGTTTTCCGGTAGATCAAACCGAAAGAGAACGCTATGTAAATACCGATTGGGCGAAGGAACTCTTTAGAAGTCAAGCGTTTTCACAAAACAGCAGTATTAATATTGCCGGTGGCACCCCATTTGTCAAATACTTTGCTAACGCGGATTACCTCTATGAAGGCGATATGTTCCGCCAATTTGAAAACGCCAGGGGTTATAAAGCAGGCTATGGCTTCAACCGCCTTAATGTGCGCTCGAATCTGGATTTCCAGCTTACGCCAACGACCAAATTTTCAACAAATCTAGCGGGCTCCCGTGGTGTCCGAAAAAGTCCATTTGGCGGCGGCAACAATTATTCCTATTGGATTGCAGCCTACACCGTAGCTCCCGATGTAATATATCCACGATATTCGGATGGTACCTGGGGATTCAATGCGCCAAATCCGAATGCGGGAATAAACTCCGCACGTGTACTGGCCATCAGTGGAACAGAGTATACAACCACAAGCCGAATCACAACAGATTTTACACTAGAACAGGACCTCAAATTTTTGGCAAAAGGACTTAATGTGCGTGGAACGCTGTCACTGGACAACACCTTTGTGGAAGCCAACCGCGGTATCAACGACGCGAATAATAACACACAGAGCAAGTGGATAGATCCCAAAACTGGACTTCCGACTTACCAGATCCCTTTCGATGGCACCAATAGATTTGATTTTGTGGAAGGGATTGACTGGACAACAGGAGCAGGATTTGTTGACGACAGACTCACTTATAGAAGATTATTTTATCAGTTGCAATTAAACTATGCAACTACCATTGCTCAAAACCACAATATTTCGGCTATGGGATTAGTCAACCGTAATCAATACGGAAGAGGCAGTACTATTCCCTCCTATCGGGAAGACTGGGTATTCCGCACAACCTACAACTATAAAAACAAATATATGCTCGAATATAACGGTGCTTATACCGGTTCAGAAAAATTCGCACCTGAAAATAGATTTGCTTTTTTTAACTCAGGAGGTATTGGTTGGTTAGTTTCAGAAGAAGAGTTTTTAAAACCATTATCCTTTTTGAGTATGTTAAAGCTGCGTGGTTCTTATGGTGATATTGGTGACGACAGTGGTGGTGGGCAATTTCTCTATCTTACGCAATGGGCTTATGGCGGTACTTCAGGAATGGGTGTCGACGGTCGGTTCTCCTACTCCGATGGAAATACCAGTCCGTACATCTGGTATAAAGAAAATATACTGGGAAATCCAAATATCCGCTGGGAAAAAGTCAAGAAGCTAAACTTCGGTGTAGATTTTGGACTTTTCAATGGACAAATCTCCGGAAAGGTAGATTTCTTCAAAGATCATAGGACGAATGTACTTATTACCGGTAGCGGACGGTCGATTCCATCCTATTTTGGTGTTGAGGCCCCAACGGCCAACCTTGGAGAGATAGAAAATAAAGGTTATGAAGTCGAACTTAAATTTAATAAGCAACTCAATACCGCATGGAGAATATGGGCTGATATTAATTTTACCCATGCTAAGGATAAAGTCATCAATGCTGATGCAGCTGAATTGCTACCAGAATATCAGAAACCGGATAACAAACAGGTAAATCAAACCTATTCCTACGTGAGCTCGGGATATTACAATACTTGGGACGAACTTTATGGCAGCACCATTCACGAAAGCAATGACCTTGCAAAGCTTCCCGGTAATTATCACATCTTGGATTATAACGGTGATGGTATTATTGATGCCAAGGATAATATACCTTATGCCTTTCCTTCGGTTCCCCAAAACACATACAACTGTACAATTGGCTTCGACTGGAAAAATTTCAGTGTCATGACGCAATGGTATGCTGTCAATAATGTCACCCGGCAGGTTGTCTTCAATAGTTTCTCGGGACAGCTTAATCTGGCCTACGATGAAGGCTCCTATTGGTCAAAGGATAATATCAATGCCGATGTGCCACTCCCACGCTGGCTATCGCAACCGAGCAGTTATAACGCCGGCAACAGGTATATGTTTGATGGCTCATACATTCGATTAAAGACCGCTGAAATAGCCTACAATTTTAATCGTGAATCGAGCGTAATCAAGCGCATGGGGCTACAGAATCTGCGCCTATTCCTAAACGGCAACAACTTGGTATTCTGGTCGAAAATGCCCGATGACCGAGAATCCAATTATGCCGGTACAGGCTGGGCCTCCCAAGGAGCATATCCTACTGTAAAACGGTTTAATCTAGGTGCAAACATTACTTTTTAAAGCAATTAGACAGATGAAAAAATATTTCAAGGTAATCTTTATAACTGGTGTGCTGTGGTCATCCACATCATTACTCTCCTGCAATAAATATCTAGATAAAGAAGAGCAGTCCAACGTATCATCCAAAGAAGCATTTAAAAATTTTATAAACTTCCAGGGGTACACCGAAGAGCTGTATAACTGTGTAGTCAATTTCAGCAACAACTACTGGACCAACTCCTGGAACTGGGGCGAAGATGAAATAACTTCCACAGCAAACAATTTTCATTTCGTCAACAAAATAGACGAAGGTAATTTTTGGGGTTGGCAAAGAGACTTTGATGGTTGGGGTGCCGGTTGGATGGATCAGGGTGATTTCACCACCAAAAACGACGATGTATTCGCCAACCGTGCCTTCCGCGACCTATGGAGCGCCTCATGGTTTGGGCTTCGCAAAATAAGCTTAGGCTTAGAAAACATCGATAAACTGACCGAAGCAACACAAGAAGAAAAGGATCTGATCAAGGGGCAATTGTTATTTTTCCGAGGTTGGTTTCACCACCGGCTGATGGAATATTTTGGCGGTATGCCCTACATTAATTATGTACTTCCGAGCGACGAAAAGCTCCGGTTACCACGACTGAGCTATCAGGCCTGTGCAGATCTTGCCGCAGCCGATTTTAGGGAAGCGGCAAACCTTTTACCCATCGACTGGGACAATACTACTGCCGGAAAACGTACGCTGGGTAAAAACCAGTTGCGCATCAATAAGATCATGGCACTGGCCTACCTTGGCAAAAACTACCTTTGGGCAGGTAGTCCGTTGATGAACTTTCAGTCTACAGGAAGTAAAACCTATCACGCCGATTATTGTAAAAAAGCCGCCCAAGCCTTTGGCGAATTGCTTTCTCTGGTCGAAAGCGGCCAGACAAATTATGCGCTGGTACCGCTAGCGAATATCCATTTAAACTTTTATACTACCGGACAAAACTGGGCCATGCCCGGCAGCACAGAAGCTATTTTTAGAGGGCCTTACATTGATGCATGGGCATCTAACTGGGGGACGAGCAAACAATATATCCCATTGGAGGTCGGAGATGGCGACCTTAAGTTCAATCCAACCGCAAATTATGTTGACTACTATGGCATGAAAAGCGGTTTACCGATAAAGGACATTACTAAGTCCGACTCGGAGTCGGGATATAATGCCGAATATCCTTGGAAAGATCGGGATCCACGTTTTTATAAGGATATCATCTTTGACGGCACAAAAGTAGTTCAGGGCAACATGTCCGCATCAGAAGAAAAAAACCGCAATGCCAACCTATATACAGGCGGAAGCTATCGAGATACCCGTACCGGTAGTCAGACAGGCTACGTCTTACGTAAATTTATCCCTTTGACAGCCAATAAATATGACCAAGCTTATAGTTACGGAACCACGCTCCATATTTACGTCCCTTACATGCGCCTTGCCGATGTTTATCTGATGTATGCAGAAGCTGCCATGATGGCTTCCAATTCGGCTACGGGCAAAGCAGATAATTATGGTAAAACTGCGGTCGACGCAATCAATATCGTACGCGACCGGGCTGGCGTGGGACATGTGGACAGTAAGTTTCTCGGTTCTGCCGAATCCCTGCTTCCCGAGTTACGCCGCGAACGTGCTGTCGAACTTTCTTTCGAAGGGCACCGCTTTAATGATCTGCGCCGCTGGTTGTTATTGACCGAAGCGCCTTACACCTTAAAAAAAGCGGTTTCCTTTGATCGAGCAGGCGTATTTAACAACCAAGATCCGTCTCAAAATCGCGTCGTCAATATTCAAGAGAATATCATTTTGGAGCGCAAATTCACGAGCAAACACTACTGGTTGCCACTAAAAGTCAGAGATGTCAGTATGTATCCCGAGTTCTATCAGAACCCAGGCTGGTAACAAGTTTTCATTTAATCATTCAAAAAATGAAGTACAAAAAATTAACGATAGCACTATGTCTTGGATTAAGCTCGATCGCCACCACTGAAGGAATGGCCAAAGCATCACATGATCCAAACGCTATAACAGATAAAAATATATTCCGGAAATTTTTGACAGTCGCAAGTCCAGACAGTAGCGGCGCAGATAGTACATCAATTGTACAAGTCGCATTCCGCAAAGTTCATAAAAATGATCTCATGGGCAATGTGCAGACCATCAATATTCCTCAATTGCTCGATAAGAGCTATAATACCTACAGTCTAGAAAATCTCGACGCATTTATTCCAGGTTATAATGGAAATATTTGGGGAATGAGCGGTTATCTGGTCTTAGTGGATGGATTTCCGCGCGATGCCAACAATGTGATGCCCACAGAGATCGAGCAGATCAGTGTGCTAAAAGGAGTCAATGCCATTGCACTTTATGGGAGCCGGGCGGCCAAAGGCGTCATCAGCATTAACACAAAACGTGGAACGGCCGGGGGGCAGAAGATCAAAATCAGGGCGAATGCTGGTATCAACGCTGCGATAAGCTATCCGCAATACTTAGGCTCAGCAGAATATATGACATTGTATAACGAAGCCCGACAAAATGATGGGTTAACACCGCTTTATAGTGCTGAAACGATCTATCAGCATGCAGCTGGAACAACCCCCTTTCGCTACCCTAACGTCGATTATTATTCATCGGACTATATTAAAGATCATTACAACCGCTACGATGCGACTGCCGAAATATCGGGGGGCAACCAGCGGGCGCAATACTATACCAACTTTGGATTCTGGTCAGAAGGTTCTATGCTCAATTTTGGACAAGCGAAAAAAAATGGTGGTGCCAATAGATTTAATATGCGCGGTAATATAGATGTCAAAGTCAGCGACCTCATCTCATTAAATGTAGATGCAGCAGCCAGTTTCTATGTTTTAAAAGGAGTAAATGCAAACTATTGGGATGCAGCGGCCACGATACGGCCACATCGCTTCTCCCCACTCATCCCGATTGATATGATTGAAGAAGGAGACATCAACTCGATGGTCTATGTCAACAACAGTAATTTTCTTATCGATGGCAAATATCTCCTGGGGGGAAGTCAGCTTGACCAAACCAATGCTTTTGCAAATATTTATGCCGGTGGCACAAATCGTTATCTCAACCGGCAGTTTCAATTTAATACGGGTTTGAATTTTGACTTGAAAAATATACTGCAAGGCCTTGTTTTTAAAACTAACCTCGCCGTGGACTATCAGTCAAATTACAACCAGTCTTACAACAACAATTATGCGGTGTATCAGGCTTCATGGAATAACTACGATGGAAAAGATCGAATCAGTAGCCTCACAAAGTATGGCGATGACCGCATTTCAGGTATCCAGAATATCAGCGGCAGTACCTATCGGCAGACCATCGGACTCAATCCCTCCCTAAACTTTAACCGCACCTACAATAACAACCACCATGTTTCGGCAATCCTTTTGGCCAATGCATTTCAGATCGCTGCCTCCGGCAGCTATCATAAAGTCAGCAATGCTAACCTAGGACTACAATTAGGCTACAACTATTCAAGCAAATATTATGTTGACTTTAGTAGCGCTTACAGCCACTCTGCAAAATTACCACAGGGAAACAGGCAAGCCCTATCCCCAACACTGGCACTTGCCTGGCGTTTGTCAAAAGAAAACTTCCTCGCCAACAGTAGTATCGTCAACGAGTTAAGATTGTCCGCTTCAGCAGGTATTCTAAACACCGATCTGGACATTAGCGATTATTTCCTTTATCAAGGCTATTACACCTACAACGACGGAGCTTGGTATAGCTGGGCAGATGGTGCATTGGTGCACTCTTTTGACAGACGAAGAGGGGACAATCCAAGCATGAAGTTTCCAAAACGCAAGGAATTTAACGTCGCCCTGGAAGGAGGACTTTACGATAACCTGATCACCTTCACTACCGCTTACTTTTTTAATCGTATGAGCGGCGGTTTGGTACAGGCCACAACCCAATATCCCATGTATTTCATGACAGGTTGGCCTGTTTACTCGGATCTTCCCTATATCAATTATAACATTGACGAACGCCGGGGAATTGACTTCGGCATCAATCTGAACAAACAGATCAACCAAACTTTTGTATCGCTGGGTTTCAATGGCATGTATTATACGACAAAAGCAGTCAAGAGGGACGAACTCTATCAGTTTAGCTATCAAAATAGAGCCGGAAAACCGCTCGATGCATTATGGGGTTTACAGCACGACGGTTTTTATATGAGCCAGTCCGATATCGACAATTCGGCCTTCTCCTCATTTGGGGAAGTAAAGCCAGGGGATATTAAGTATAAAGATCAAAATGGAGACGGCACCATCGATACACGAGACGAAGTATATTTGGGCAAAGGCGGATGGGCGGGGTCGCCACTTACACTAGGACTGAACCTAACAGTGAAATGGAACAACTTTACCCTATTTGCAGCTGCTACAGGCCAATTCGGTGCCAAGGCCATGAAAAACAGTTCATATTTTTGGGTAGATGCAGAGGATAAATATTCGGTGGCCGTGCGTGACCGCTGGACCGAGTCGACCAAGGAGACCGCAACTTACCCACGCCTAACCACTTTCAACAGCGATAATAACTTTCGAAGCTCAGACTTTTGGCTTTATAAGAGCGATCGTATCAATCTGTCCAAAGTGCAGCTTTCCTACGATTTTCCCAAACGTATACTCAGCTCCAAATTTATCCATGAACTGGGAATTTATGCTAATGGATCCAACCTGTTGATGATTGCAAAAGAGAAAGAAACCATGCAATTGAATATTGGACAAGCGCCCCAAACCCGATTTTTCAACGTCGGTCTAAAGGCTTTATTTTAATCATGAATAGTTAAAAAGAGAATGATGAAAAAAATACTAACGATAGCTATCCTGAGCAGCCTGTTATTTTCTTCCTGCGAAGATATGTTTGAGCCGGCTCTAGAGAACAATCTCGAAATTGAAACAGCCAATAGCCGTCCTTTGTATGCCCAGGGACTGCTCCTAAATGGATATAACCGGATTCCGAGCAACAGTTACAGCTTTGACGATGTAGCAACCGACAATGCCGTGAGCAACGACAAGAACAATACTTTTCTAAAAACGGCAACCGGACAGTGGACAAGCATAAACAACCCTTTCGATCAATGGCGAAACAGCTACGCAGCCATACAATATTTAAACAATTTTCTGTCCTTAACCGATCAGGTAGAATGGGCAATGGAACCAAAAGTCAGCGCCCTATTCAACGACCGGATGAAAGGCGAAGCCTACGGTCTTCGTGCGCTATTTATGTTCCATCTCCTACAAGCACATGCCGGCAAGTCAAGTACAGGGGAAATACTGGGCGTACCTATTCATTTGACTCCCGAGACCGTCAATTCGGATTTCAATCAACCTCGAGCTTCATTTGAAGCCTGTATGCAACAGTTGTACGATGATATAAAAAATGCAGAAGACCTACTACCAATGGATTATGAAAATATAACTAGCGATGGTCAGGTTCCAGCCAAATATGCAGGATCTATAAACGCCAATGATTACAATCGTGTATTTGGCGCTACATTTAAACTACGGATGACCAAACGCATCGCACAAGCTATTCGAGCCAGAGCAGCGCTTCTGGCTGCAAGTCCAGCATACAGTGAAGGGAGCAAAACCACTTGGGAACAAGCCGCAAACTATGCAGGACAGGTCATTCAAGCCAAAGGTGGAGCCAGTGGCATCGATCCTAAAGGATTTACCTGGTACAATAAAGATGTGGTCGATGGCGTGACCTCCGGATCCAATCCGGCCGAAATTCTTTGGCGCACCGACAAAGGAAATAGCAATAGTATGGAGCAAGACCATTTTCCGCCCACACTATTTGGCAGAGGGCGACTCAACCCGACACAGAACCTGGTCGATGCCTTCCCCATGGAGAATGGATATCCCATTGGCGATGCCAATTCGGCCTATAATACGGCCAATCCTTACGACAAAAGGGATCCCCGATTGAAAACCTATATCATTGTCAATGGAGCAACAGCGGGGGTCAGCAATACAGCGATCAATACAACAGCCAATAGTCCAACAAATGACGGCTTAAACAAAGTGGAAACCTCCACACGGACGGGGTATTACCTGAAAAAGCTCCTACGTCAGGATGTCAATCTCAATCCATCATCTTCAACCCAGCAAATGCATTTCAACGCACGTATACGCATGACAGAAATGTATCTAGCCTATGCCGAGGCTGCTAATGAAGCTTGGGGACCTACCGGCATGGGAACCTTTACGTTCTCTGCATACGATATCATCAAAGCTATCCGCAGGCGTGCAGGTGTAGGCACCAACAATGGTGATCCATACCTCGAGCAAGTAAAAAACAATAAAGATCAAATGCGGCAGCTGATCCGAAACGAACGCCGACTGGAGCTCTGCTTTGAAGGGTTTCGCTTTTGGGATCTCCGCCGTTGGAAAATGGACATCAATGTCGCCGCCAAGGGAATAAGCATCACTAATAATAACTATACCGAAATACCTGTAGAAAATAGAGTCTATGAAAACTATATGAATTATGGCCCAATCCCCTACAGTGAGGTACTTAAATACAGTAATCTTATACAAAATATAGGTTGGAATTAAACTTAACAAGCACACGATGAAAAAGATCAATATCCTCTACGCGATGGCCTTAGTTAGCTTGGCGTCTTGCAAAAATAATGACTGGGAGTTCCCAGACTTTGAATTTCAATCGGTATACTTCGCCTATCAGACACCCGTCAGAACGGTAACGCTGGGCGAAGACATCTTTGACAACACCCTCGACAATCAACATAAGGTTCAAGTCATGGCCACTACGGGCGGCGTGTATAACAACAAGAAAGATATTCGTATTGACTTCGTTGTCGACAACAGCCTCACAAATGGACTCAGCTACCCGAATGGGCAGTCGATCACACCTTTGCCGACCAGTTACTACCAACTTGCCAGCAACCAGATCAGCATACCAAATGGTAGCCTCACGGGCGGTGTAGAGGTACAGCTGACAGACGCATTTTTTGCCGACCCTAAATCTTTGGAGACCTATTACGTCCTCCCATTAAGGATGACAAAAGTTGCCAATGCTGATTCTATCTTATCCGGTAAAACTCCTTTACAGGCAGCCAATAGGGCTATCGCATCCGATTGGGATGTCGCGCCAAAAGATTTTATCTTTTATGCACTCAAATATATCAATCCTTGGCACGGCAATTATCTCCGCCGAGGCACCGACCAGATCGTGGGCAAAGGTGCTAACAGCAACTTGACTAAAAATGTTGTCAGGCACCAGGCTTATGTCGAAAAAGATGAAGTCAAAAGCGTCAGCACAGCAGCACTTAAAAAGTCGATTTTGCCGCTATCTTTTAAGGGAACTGATAATGTTAATATCAATGTCAATCTGAACTTAACTTTTGATGATGATAACAATTGCAGCGTTAGCTCGGGCAGCGCGGGTGTATCCGCGTCAGGGACCGGAAAGTTTGTCAAACGGGGCGAAAAAAATAGCTGGGGCAATGCAGACAGAGATGCACTTTATCTATCCTATACGATCGATATGGCACAAATGAGTGTCACAAGCAAGGATACCCTCGTGATGCGGGACAGATCTGTCAAAATGGAAACTTTTACACCCACTAAAAAGTAGTATCAAATCAATTATGAACCGCGATGAAAAAAATCAATAAAACTATCGTCATCCTACTTTCGCTCGGCGCCGTATGGAGTTCATGTTCCAAATATCATGCCCTGGAATACGCCGTCGACAAACCGGAGAAAGTACTTGCACAAGAAGATATAAATGCCTACAACCCATTAAAAAGTTATTTGGATAAGCAAGCCAACCCCGGATTTAAGCTGGGTGTGGCGCTCAATATAAACGACTATTTAAATAAAGGGGTGCTTTACCGCTTAGCCAACCGAAATTTTGAAGAAATGGTCATGGGCTATGAAATGAAGCATGGTTCCATTGTGCAGGCAGACGGTAGCCTCAACCTATCCCGTGTGGAGCAGCTTATCACGGCCGCACAGGAAAACAATATGGCTTTATATGGGCATACGCTGTGCTGGCACTCGGGACAGAATGCGGCCTATCTCAATAAATTAATAGCACCTGTGGAAATACCAGGTTCCGACGGGCCAGCCCTAGCTGGTCATGCTTTAAAAATGAGTAATCCTTCCGTTGTCAACCCTTGGGAAGCACAGACAGCCTATGCCATTAATTCCATCGAGGTGGGGAAAGAGTATGTCTTAAAGATCGTCGCCCGGGGCAACAAAATAGGCAATATTAGCATTGATCTGCAGAGCACCCCCGAATATACCGCAGACAATATGGGGTCATTGGCATTGACCACAAGTTATAAAGCCTACGAGCTTAAAGTAACAGCGACTGCTGCTCGAAATAATTTTATTATCAATTTCGGCCAATACGACGGTACTATATTCATCGACAAAGTTGTGCTCACAAAGACCGGTAGTTCAGCTAATCTGATTGCTAACGGGGATTTTGAAAGCAATATAGATGGCTGGGGCGGCTGGGGAAACAACTCCACTAGGGCACAGTCAGCAGATGGTGAGGGCTATGGCAGTCTGGGAGGCTACATTATTGAAAAAACACCGGCAGAGAAAGAAGCCATACTGACCAAAGCGCTGGAGACATTTATTGCTGGTATGCTGGAAAAAACCAAAGGTTACGTCAAAGCTTGGGATGTCGTCAACGAACCGATGTCCGACTGGCCAGACCAATATGCTTTAAAGACCGGAATCGGAAAGACCGATCTGGCGGATGACGAATTCTACTGGCAAGATTACTTAGGGAAAGATTATGCCGTAAAAGCCTTCCAGCTTGCCCGCAAATATGGCAATGCCAACGATCTCCTATTCATCAATGATTATGGCTTAGAAGGCAGTGGCGACAAATGTAAGGGGCTAATCGCGTATGTCAGCTACATCGAAAGCAAAGGTGTTAAAGTAGATGGGATCGGCACCCAGATGCACATTGATATCAATACCAGCAAAGACAATATCGTCAGTATGTTCAATCTATTGGCCTCCACAGGTAAGGTGATCAAAGTATCCGAGCTGGACATTGGCTTAGGAAATGGCATCAAGACTAGCAATGCCACGGCTGAAATGTATAAGAAACAAGCTGACCTGTACAGATATGTCGTTGAGAAATATCTCGAAATCATTCCAAAGGATAAGCAGTACGGTATTACCATATGGAGCCCATTGGATAGCCCCGATCAGGAGAGTTCATTCTGGCGTCGCGGAGAGCCGATTGGTTTATGGACCGAAGGATTTGTCCGAAAGCCAGCCTATCAGGCAGTGGCCGAGGCATTGGTAGCTAAAAAATAAGATCATTAATCACCCTTAAATATTTAAATTATGAGAACAAACAACATGTGGTTACTGGTGGTCTTTTTAATGACCTTCCTTTTCAGCTGTTCGCGGCTGGAAGAAAAAACGCTAACCAGCGAATCCGAAAGAAGTCTTAAATCCAATGTTTCTGCGCAAGCCGTTACAAACTGGCCTCGCCCAACTCCAACATTACATGTAGGAGGAAAGTACCTCAAAGATCCATGCGATAACAACATCGTCCTTCATGGGGTCGCCATTACTCCAAGCCCATGGTTCAACGGCTGTCAGTACGGTGCCAACTCAGGGTACTGTACCTGGGATAACTACAATGTACAAGGTGCCCTCAACTACAACAAAGCCGTCATTGACAAACTCAGCAGTGCAGCCGATGGTTGGTACCTGAATTACATTCGTCTCCACATCGACCCTTATTGGACTAACGATCCAGGAGCGCCCATTCCTGAAAACGACATCTCCAGGTTTAACTATAATCGCTTGGTTACCTACACCAACCAGGTTATTATTCCTTTGATCAATCACGCCCGTAGCCGAGGTATGTATGTTATCTTACGTCCGCCGGGGGTATGCCCACACCGTATTGCAGTAAACGATGCGTATCATACTTATCTTAAGACGGTATGGACTTTTCTTTCGCAACACGCTTCACTGAAGAATGCAGACAATGTGATGTTTGAGTTGGCCAACGAGCCCGTTGAAATATTGGGAACAAATGGTACCTGGGGGATGACTGGCAGCGAGCATTTCGCTGCACTGAAAAATTTCTTCCAGCCATTGGTAAATATTATCCGTAACAACGGTGCCAATAACGTATGCTGGATACCCGGTACCGGTTGGCAGTCCCATTACCAAGGCTATGTCAATAACCAGATTACCGGTGGTAACATCGGCTATGCGGTACATATATATCCAGGGTACTGGGGTGGTGTCAATACCTATCAAGCCTTTCAAAGTGCCTGGAATACTAACGTGAAACCTATTGCTGACATTGCGCCGATCGCGATTACAGAGACAGACTGGGCTCCACAAGGATATGGTACCTTCGGTACAGGTTCCACAGGTACCGCTGGTGGCAATGGCTTTGGAGCAAATTTAAAGTATATCGTGGATCAGTCCGGCAATGTGAGCTGGAATCTTCTTGCTCCGGACAATCTGCTCCACAAAGGAGATCCCAATGGTGGCACAGCCTACAACAACGATTGGGAAGCATGTGCAGCACCAAGCAAACAATGGTTTCAGCAATATGCTGCCTCCAATTATCCGATGTCTAACTGCAATGTCACTAGTCTGGTCAATAATGGAATTTACGAGATTGAATTCCAAACCGACGCTAACAAAGTCCTTGATTTAAAATCAGGTCAGGATGCCGATGGTGCTGTACTCAGACCCTGGACTAGAAATGGTGCAAATGCACAACGATGGGTAGCGATCGATGCCGGTAACGGATATTGGCGCTTTGTATCCAAAGCGAGTGCGAGCAATCGTTGCATTGATCTAGCCAGTAACAGCAATGCACTCGGAACCTCCATCCGCCTCTGGCAGAATTACAGCAATGATGCTCAGACATGGAAGGTAACGGCTGTAGCAAATGGATATTACAAAATCGTATCAAAAGTCGATGCCACACGCGGATGGGATATCCCCAGCTGTACAATGGATGGGAACTCCAACCTGCAGCTTTGGGACTACTACGGTACATCCTGTCAATTGTTCAAATTCAAATTTATAGCAATGAACTAAATAATATCTTTTCGCGGTAAGCTGTGCTTACCGCGAAATATGTTAATTTTAGAAATATAAAAAATTCCACGATGCGACAAACACCATTTAAAATCTTGCTGTTCATCTTCCTGCTGGGGAACGTTTTAAGAACAGCAGCTTTCGCCCAAGACAAAAACTTTCATATATACCTTTGTTTTGGACAATCCAATATGGAGGGGCATGGCCAATTCGAACCACAGGATACCATCACCAATAGTCGGTTCCATGTACTTGCGGCAGTAGACTGTCCCGAATTGGGAAGGCAGTATGGCAAGTGGGCTCCCGCCCGTGCACCGCTCGCGCGCTGCCACACAGGACTTACACCGGCAGATTATTTTGGCAGAACGCTTACAGAAAATCTTCCTCAAAATATCGAGATCGGTGTCGTCAACGTTTCGGTAGGTGGTTGTCATATACAGTTATTTGATCAAGACAGCACGGCCAGCTATGTGGCAAAAGCACCGGAGTGGATGAAATCCATGCTTGCAGCTTATGACAATAATCCGTATCAAAGACTTGTAGCATTAGCCAAGATAGCACAACAGAAAGGTGTAATCAAAGGCATCTTACTTCATCAGGGCGAATCCAACACCGGCGATCGCCAATGGCCTAATAAAGTGAAAAAAGTGTATGAAAATCTATTGCGCGATTTGCACTTGAGAGCAGATGAAGTGCCCCTACTTGCAGGCGAACTCCTATCGGCCGAAGCCGGTGGCAAATGCGCTAGTATGAACAGCATCATCCAAACTTTACCCGCCACTGTACCGACAGCTCATATTATATCCTCCGCAGGCTGCGAAGGGATTAGCGATGGATTGCATTTCAGCCCCGCTGGATACCGAAAGCTGGGTAAAAACTATGCGGCAAGCATGCTTAAATTGTTAACAGAAACAACGAAATAAAAAAGCTAGGGAATCCAATCCCTAGCCTTAAAACATAATCAGCGATACAGATGCTCGTCGATATTGCCATTTCTTCCAAAAATATTATCCTTTTAGAATTAAAGGGAATAACAATACGGCGTCTCTGACCATTAATTATCAAAAATTTTGGCCAACTCCTGGTGTAACAGTTCACCTTTGATATTGATAGCAACAATATTTCCTTGAGGATCTACCAAATAATTTTGCGGTACAGCACGCACACCATACAATACCGCGGCCTCATTGCTCCAGCCCTTTAGATCTGCGACATGTACCCAGGGCAAACCATCATCTTTGATCGCTTTTAACCAGGCATTTTTCCCCTTTGTATCATCCAAAGAGACTGCAAGTACTTCTAGCCCCTTACCTTTATATTTGTTGTAGGCCTTCAATAAGTTAGGGTTTTCGGCACGGCAGGGGCTACACCAGCTCGCCCAAAAGTCGATCAGCACATATTGGCCTTTAAAGTCCGATACCTTGATCATTTTCCCCTGGGTGTCGGGCTGTGAAAAATCAGGTGCTTTATGACCAATTTTCACACTTCTTTCCGCTAAGAAACGAGCCTCCAGCTGTCGCCCATTCGTGGTTTGACGCACCTCTTTGGACAGCTTTAAAAATAGCGGTTCGATCTCACTGAGCTTACGTTTATTGGCCGCATCAATAAGTGCATCCACCGCAAAGATCGAATTGGGGTTTTTGGCAGCAAAAGCCAACTCTTTAACCCGTCGTGTTTCAAACCGTGCTTCAAACTGCTCATGGATAGCCTTATACTGCTCATTGGCATCAGGAGCATCTTGTTTCACAGCCCCAAAAGCCTTATTCCCCGCATCAATGATATCCATGAAACCACCGCCAATTTCCTTTAAATAAGAAACGTAAGCATCATGCAGCGGCGATCCTTTTATGGCAGCAGTACGCAGCGAATCTTTGATAGCTATGTTGTAAGTTTCATTGCCTAAATAAAAGTATAACCGATCTCCGATATTTTGTGCGATCAATTTACCTTTACCGTCCTGATCAAACACCATTCTGGAGTAAGCAGGCTCCTCAACAGCTCCTTTGAAACTAAACTTTCCATCCACAATAGCCGATGAATCCGAGACTGGAAATCCGTCTTTTGTATAATCTAGATACACTTTTTTACCATTAAAAGCTTTTGGTGAAGTTCCTTTTATGTAAAAGCCGCCTTGTTGTGCGTACAGCCCAAAAGGGCTAACAGCGAACAGGAATAGCACAATTTTTAAAATTTTCATCGTTTTTTGAGTTATTTGAGTTATTTGAGTTATTTGAGTTATTTAAATATTTTGTTAATGTTACTTTCTCCAAGTTATATCCACCAAATCGCCTGGAATCCCATCAATTTTCTTGACAAGCTCGCCATTTTTTCCAACCTGTACAGCTAAGTAGTAAAGCGATCCTCCGGCGCCAACAATCAGCGTATCCTCACTTTCATCCAATTTTAGTAATGTAACTGTTGATTTGAAAGCCATTTGCAATTCTTGCACTTGTTCATTCAATGGGTTATATCTAAATACTTTATCTTGATAAGCTATATAAATATAGCCTACACGGCTCGCCACCATTTTTGTATCTGCATGTATCCACTCGGAATGAGAAAACAGCTTTTTCTGTAATGCCTCAAACTTAAATTCCCGCATAAAATCGGTCTTAAATTTAAGTTCATATATTTTCCCTGCATCATCTTTCATATACGCATAAATATCCGTACTATTAATCTGTACCATTTGCATAAGATCCATTTTCACATTAGTCGGATCAAATACTTCTCTGCCAACCGTACTGTATTGCGTACCAAAATACATCGCACCCCCATACAGATTAACCCGTACAAACTGTCTCTTGTTACTTTCATAGGCTGTAATGAAATGGTCATTTTGTACCTTCGTAATAATAAACTGTGGCGCCAACACATAATTTCCATCTGCAGGTGTTCCAAACATGCCGTAAGTATTACTTTGATTCCAGGTGCTGGTAGCCCCACCATAAAATTTACCATTGATAACCCCAAGCAGCACCCCTTGCTCATACATTTGCAAATCCCCAACATCGATATTTTCTGGTGGTAAGAAAAAGTTTTCTTTCAGTGTACCGGGTTTAACCTTTTCTTTTTTAAGCTCTTCCAAAGTCATGCGAACCCCTCCATGCTTTCCTATATACCAATACGCTAATGGAGTATTGGCAATGGAGTGATTGGCATAAATAATGTGAAGCGGTTCTGATGGCAACACCTCATTGTTAATAATTTCATAAATGTTTGGCAAAATCGAGTTATCAGGTTTTATGAAAGTAAGTTTGCTTACGCCCTTGTCGTTGGACAGCACAAGTGAACCTCTGGAAAATTCAGTAATTCCTTGAATATAGAAATCATGGAAATACTTCATATTATTGCTAAGATCTGAAATGGTAAACCTCACCTTATATCGATTTGCTCCCAGCCCAAACGCCAGGCGCAAAGTCGCCCCGCTGTAATGATTTGCCTCTGGATCAATGGTCTCTGGCGCACTAATTTGCCAATCGTACGATAGATTACTTAGCTCTACACCCGTTATTTTCGGTTTAATGATCAAACTATCCCCGACGCGTACTTCATAGACTGCATCCAATCCCTGAACAATAGGTTCATTGGGAATATGTATCGAATAATTCCCCTTATCCTTGTAACAACCGTAAAAAAAGGTGCAAATTAAAAGGATAAAACTATATTTAATTATTGCAGTTAGCTTAAGTTTGTTGAATTTCATGTTATCTCACCTCCTTTCCATTTTCATCAATAAAGAAATACTTACCAGTGGAATTATTTCTCTTAATTAATATTTTCCTACCGGGATTATTAATAGGATAAAAATCATATGTTTCGCCATTATCTTTTGTAGTTAGTGCATAACCTTTTTCCGGATGATCGTTGACCCATTTAAATGGATCGTTCAACATAGCTAGTAAAAGATTGACGAAATATAGATTTTTAGGGGCATCTAAGCCATTTGTGGTTAGCGACTTCTGCTCAGTTACAATGTAAAATAACTGATGTTTCACTTGAGAATAATTATTCAACCAATTGTCCCACCAACTTGGGCGCTCCAATTTTGCGGATAAAACCAATTTGACACGAATAAGATCTGGATTTCGGATACCGAAATCTGAATTTTCTTTTAATTTGATGATCAATGATACAGCACGATGCTCCAGATCCTTTACATTATGTACAATAATGGGCAAGTAAGTTCGGCCTTCTTCTGCCTTTAGGGTATATGCCGTCTCCAGTTTGTCATAATGTATTCCTGTTTTAGCCGTAGATGAATCAGCTACAACATAGGCCTCATATTTTCGAGGTTTAGCCTCGCGATACCCCATAACCTTTACGGGAACGTAAACTGTATCACTCGATTTTTCCAAATCATAAGCAAAGGTGTAAATGATACTATCCCGATCGACATCATTCAGGTCAAAATAGACGTTTGCTGGTTGGCCGTAGGTTATCAAGCTTGCTTTTTTACAAGAAAACAGCAAGAGCAGGCCTAATAACATAAATAAAATAGGGTTAAATTTCATGTAATTATCTTTTAACGTTGTCCATAAATAATCTCATCATCAGGAAGCGGCCAGACAAAAATTTCCTGTTTAGCCGGAATAACCTCACCATGTTGGCCATTGATTGGTAAATTCAACCGCTTATAGAGATAAAACAATTGCCCTTCAGCATACATTTCTTTTCGGTATTCTTTGACTAGTTCGCTGATAAATTGATTCTTTGTACTTACTTGCAATTTTTTCCCGATCTCGCGGTGTTCCCTCACCTCATCCACTAATGCTAGCGCTTTAGTAGGATTACTGTCATAAGTACATTCAGCGGCGATATAATACATTTCACTTAATTTGATCGCCGGAGCGACCAAATAATGTAGATTAGCGCTAAAACTGTCACTAAATGAATTTCTCCTAAACTTCAGAAGTGTAGATGCACGTTGCGTGCCCAAACTTCTGCTTTCAAACCACTGGGTGAATCGTATATCCGTGCCCCCATCGCCAGCAACATTATAGATGGTTCGCGTTTCATCTTCGTCCAAATACATCCCGACCGTTCCGTCCACAAACCAGTCATTATTATAAGTTCCACTCATGGCAGGTATATACCAAGCAAAAAGCAATTCCTTATAAAAAATGCGATCTTTCTTATCAGGTTCTAAAGCCAAAAAATCTGTTTTATTGGTCCACGGAAATTTGTTCGCATTGATAACCTCGTTGGCATTAGCTAAGGCTTTCACTTGATCGCCCTGATACAAATAAATCCTAGCCAGCAAACCACAAACAGCGAAATAATTCAATCGGTGTCTTCTATTTTGTAAAAACAGCTCACTGCTATTTAACTCTGAATTTTTTAAAGTATCCGTTATAATTGGGTAGCCTATTAGATAAGAAGGCTGCCTAATTGGGTCCACTTTTAGGAGATTTTTAGCTATTTCCAGATCTCGAATTGCTGAGTCCAGCACTTGCGCCACCGTAGAAAGCTTGGTTGATTTATTCGAATAGCTTGTTACATAAGGAATGGCATCGGACTTGTTATTTAGCATCGGAGAAGGAGCAAAGAGTCGAAGCGCATCAAAATGAAGATAAGCCCGCAATGCCAAAGCTTCTCCTTTAATTAATGCGTAGTTATTGCCTACAAATAGTTTCTGCTTCTTATCGATCTCTTCTAAAATTAAATTCGAATTTACAATCCCATTGTACAGACCCTTCCAAATGTTATCCTTCCTAGTAATAAAATTAGCGTCTTGATATTTAAATTTTTTAGTCTCCTCGTACCTTAATTTATCACCACTGGCCATGACATAATTTTGAGCCAAAACTTCTGGCGTTCCTATGGTCAATTCCAATCCGTACAAGTCACTTTTTGACGCACGCGTATACACCCCTAACAATGCCTCTTTAAACCCATCCTCAGTAGAAAAAAGCACATTTTTGTCTACATCACTTTCTGGTTGTATATCCAACCATTTAGCGCAGGAAAATAAGCTCAATGTGGATATCAGTATTAAAATTTTATGAATATTTTTCATATTGTCTACTCTTATATTTTCGATTATAAACCAGCCTGAAGGGTAAATGTGACTCTTCGTGCAAAAGGATAAGTAATCCCTCTTTCCACCTTAATGGAAGACCAACGGAACAAATCATTAGCTATGACACCTATACGTAGGCTAGATAAAGCCAATTTTTTAGCAAACTCTTTACGGGCATCGTATGATAAATTAAACGATTGAAGGGCCAACAATTTATCGGGCATAATAAAGCGAGAAGAAACACGGGTTTGGCCAAGATCTTGAATGCTTTTGTAGAAAGTTACATCTCCAGGATTTTTCCATTTTTCCGCTAACACGCGACTGTCCACATTATAGCGTGGATCGGCATTTTCGACGCGGTCAACCAGCGTCTGATTATAGGTTTTTCCACCAAACCTAGCTTGAAAATAGGCCACCACCATAAATTGTTTATACCGCAAAGTTCCACCAAAAAATCCTTCCAGTTTTGGCGTTGCCACAGCAACAACATCAATATCACGTGAATCCCAATCATACGTTAATTGACCATTCTTTTTCAGAAATACCTCTTTTCCACTTTCTGGATCAATACCTAATGAGGGAACAGCATAAATTGCATCCAAAGATTGTCCCTCGTTATAGCGCAATAACGGTACAGCTTTTAAATCGTCTCCCTCTTGAGCCTCATCGACCCGCTGGTTATAGCTTTTTAGGGCATTTGATATCCGGACAATCTTATTTCTATTTCGGACCAAGTTGGCCATCAAACTCAGGGTCCACTGCTCATTTCGAATCGGAATCCAATTTGCATTAATTTCAAAACCTTTGTTTTCCAGATCACCTAAATTCTCCTTGTATGAACTAAAACCCGTCGAAGGAGCTAGATTAATATCAGCTAAAATATCCCGTGTAATTTTATAATAATAACGTGGCGATATCGTCAAACGATCCTTCCAAAGCCCCAGGTCGATCCCAAGATCCGTGTTTTGTGTTTTTTGCCAAGTCAGGTTTTCATTTCCGTAATTCCTAACTGAACTCCCCAAGCCCGATGAATACCAATTGCTTTTATCATAACTATAGGTGGTACGGGCCATATATGGATCAAATTGTACCGATCCTGTAAGACCCACCGTTGCCCTTAATCTTAATTGACTGATGACGTCATTGCTGAACCACGATTCTTTATGCATATTCCATCCAATACCAGTCGACCAAAATGGGGCCGTCCGTCTATTCGCTCCGAATTTTGATGAACCATCCATACGAAATGTGGCGTCAAACAAAAAACGGTTGTCATAGGAATAATTTGAACTTAAAAACACACCAAATAATCGTGAAGCACTGATGCTACTTGCCGGACTTCCCCCCTCTTCATAACCTTTAGCAAATCCTATACTAGTAAATCGGTCATTTGGAAATCCTATCGCCTTGAATGAACGCTCATCGAAGTTTTCTGTGCGGATATTAGTACCTCCAACAATATTAAAATTATGTTTATCAAGGGTACGCATCCAGTTTAAGCGTAGATTGGCATCCCAATATAATTCGTTATTTGAATAACTTTCATAGCTGCCTTTTTCGTCTGTACGGGAAGTAGCATAGGTATAAAAATCATTTGCCGACGGTGAGCGGAAATTGTCATTTGCGTTGAGGCGTTTTAATAAACTGACCTGACCACGTAAGCGCAAACCATTACCCAAATCAAAATCCCCTGAGAAGTTGTTCAGCAATTCGGTATAGCTGAGTTTATTAAAACTATTTAATGTTGCATTATAAAGTGGATTTAATACAACTTCTCGATTAAAGTTACCCTCGTTTGTGCGCCGGTTCCATGTATCCACTTCTTGTAATATATTGCCGTTGTCGTCAGTCATTCGATAATATGGGTTCATATTCACGTATTCAGAAAATGAGCCATAAGGGGATTCCGTACCTCGCACTATCGTTACCGCAAGTTCATTCTGAAATCGGAGCTTATTTTTCACATTGTACGTAAAATTTAAGCCTCCAGAATACTGATCTCGTCCTGAACCCTTCATTACCCCAGGTCGAGTTTGATAACGTAAATCTACACCATAGCGGAAAGTTTCAGCTCCACCTTGAACGTAAAGGCCATGTTTTTGTCCAATCGCAGTGCGAACGGGTTGGGACAACCAATACGTATCTACCCCACCCAATACATTCGCTAATTTGTTATAGTACTTTTCATCCAGCTCTTCTTTTGATCGCTGCTGTATGACCGGATCATATAGTCCTGCTAATTTCTCATAAGCTAATTTATCGCTTGCATGTAATAAACTGTATCCTGTAAGATCAGGTGTATTTACATTGCTTTCATGCGTATAAGTCAATTGCAGTCTACCTTCCTTAGGCATCTTGGTTGTGATGACCATAACGCCATTGGCCGCTCGAGAGCCATAGATCGCTGTCGCCGCCGCATCTTTCAAAATTGTAACACTCTCTATTCGGGTCATATCAAGGTCGAGCACTTTTTGAACACTGACTTCGAAACCATCTAAAATAAACGCCGGCATATTGATGGCCGTCGTAATATTATCTCTTCGTAATACCTCACCGCTACCAGTAGGCAGTGACGACGATCCACGCACATTGATATTTGGCAAGGCATTCGGATTGGAGCCCGCAAGATTATTGTCGAGTAATTTAAACGATGGATCGAATACCTGCATCGCTTGTAGCACGTTTTGCGGATTTACCTGCCGCAGTTCATCACCGCTTTTGGTAATCGCGGTTCCCGTATAGGAATCTTTTTTTAGCACTTGATAACCTGTAACAACCACTTGCTCCAGTGCATTTGCCTCTTCTTCCATCACGATGCTATAATCGTCTTTAGTTTCAATCAAAGCGAGGGTGAAGTTTTTATAACCAACCCGACTTAATGTAAGCGGTTGCGTTGTGCCAACAAAGGAAAAACGCCCTTCTTGATCGGCTACTGCAATGGTATTACCCATTTGTGAAATATTCACTCCGGAAAGAGGCACCCGGTCTTTTCCCAGGATTTGCCCCCGGATCTGCTTTTGCAATGGTTTTCCCCCTTGTGGAAGGCTTCTGGGTTCAGCTTTCGGTGGACTAGCTTTCCGTTCCAGGAAAATTGTCTTCGATTCAATTGTATAGCCTATATCCTGCGGACTTAATATTTTATCAAGAAATAATTTAAGGGGCATTTTGTCCGCTTTGATGGAAGTTGGCTTTGCCGATTCCAACATTTTTTTGGTTCCGAGCACCTCATAATTCGTCTGAATCTTGATAGCCTGCAGCACATCCATTAGCGGAACATTGCGCCCGGAATAGGTTACTGTTTGCGCATTTACCTTCTGGCCCAGCTGGAGTAAGACAGCAAAAACTAGCCATAAAAGGGTTCTGGTCGCTTGTGAAAAACAACTTAATTTCATTAATTCTAGTTAGTTTAGTTAGGTTAGATTGCAGAATCCACTGATTAGCTAAGTGGATTAACTGTCCAAATTGTTAATTTATGTTGTGTGGTCAAGTATAATTCTCTGTTCTCTAATGGCCTCCTTTCTGTGCTTTAGAATCATTATGTTCAATGATGAGTTTCCCATCGTCCGTCAGATGATACGACAGATCCTGATCTTTTAATATATTGAGGATGGTTGATAACTTGCTCGTTCTGAATGTTCCTCCAAAGAAGGAAACATCAGGCACATCGCCCTTATAAACCACATCAACCGCATACCATTGGGACAGTTCATCCATGACCTGCCGAAGTGACTTTCCATCAAAATTAAATTTGCCGTATACCCAGGCGATTTCCTGCTGTACGTTTACGGATTGTTTGATCAGCTGCGTTCCAGTGTTGACCGACTGATTTCCAGGCAGCAAGTTTACTTTTTGGCCTTTGATCAGTTCCTTTACCTGTACGCTACCCTCTAGCAGAGTTGTTTTAATTTGGGTTGATGTCGGATACGCGTTAATATTAAACTGCGTTCCAAATACTTGTACCTGCTGATTTTTGGTATGGACTATAAAAGGCTGATCTTTTCTTTTGGCAACTTCAAAAAATGCCTCGCCTTGGAGACTGACCTCGCGTTTGTCCTTTGCAAACTCCGTTGGATAAGAAAGTATCGTTCCGGCATTCAGCTTAACCCGCGTGCCGTCGGGCAAAGTGACATCATAGGTACCACCACGAGGAGTTTCTATTTTGGCAGACACCGCCGCATCGATCGAGGCTACTTCATGACCGTCGTCATAGCGTATATTACCCCCATTGATAACCACTTGTTTTTCATCTTTATTCAATGCATACCGTCTACCGTCCGAAAGTGTAATGATAGCCTGATGTGAGGCTGGAAGCCGGTCAATTGCAACTGTGCGCTGCGTTTCAACCGGATGACCGTTGTCCTGAAACCAATACCAGACGACAGACAGTGCCAAAAGCACGCTCGCGACAGCGACGTAAGGCCATAGACGCTTCACGAGTCCAACTCTTTCCTTTGAAGAATGGAACGAAATTTTAGTCTTTAGCGACTCGAAATTATGTTGCTTATCAAAATGCGCCAGACGGGCATACCCCTCACGTTGTTGTGCCTCATCCAGGCAACGTTGATAGACCTGTTGGTTCCATATCGATTCTTGCAGCCAGCTCTCCAAAAAAAGACGGTCTTCGCCACTGAGCGTTCCCCGCATTTCACGCAGTACAAGCGAACTGATAAGGATAAGTTTTTCTTCTTCTTTAGGATCCATTTTGAGCTATTTCATCTATAGATACCACACCGATTTAAAAAAGTACCAAAGACAACTGAAAAAAAATTAAATTTTTCCAAAAAGAACGATCAATGAGAGTAGATAATTAAAAGAATCGCGCTTCAAATGTTGGCGTAAAAGGCTTAGAGCACGTAATTTTTGATTTTTTACCGTTTGGATACTTAACTGCAGTAGATCCGCAATTTGCTGGTTGCTGTTGCCTTCGAGATAGCTCAACTGTATAATTTCGCGAGCTTTGGGTGGAAGCTTCTGAATAGCTTCATAAAGCTCGGCCATCGCTTCAGTATAAACTATTTCATGCAGATAGGATTTTTGATGCTGTTCCTGCTGCGCCATATAACTATCCACCCGATTCAATCTTCTGCTCCGGGCGGTCTGATGATTGATCCCAACGTGCCGGGTAGCCTGATAGAGGGCTGCCTTCAGATGTGACAGGCTCTCATAGCGTCGTCCACTTTCCCACAAGCGAATAAAGCCCTCTTCGGCAATATCTTGCGCTTCTCTGCTTTCATCCACAAAGCTTGATGCATATAAACAGATACGGCTGAAATAACGATTATAAACATGCGCACAAGCCTGCTCCTCTCCCTTTAGGAAAGCTTCAAGGAGTTCTTTTTCGCTCGTATAATTCATGGGTAGATTCGTTTAGCTAGCGGTACATCTTTTCGTGGATAAAGATAATTGAGTTTTTCATAATTTTAGTAATTCAGCCATAAATTTTTCAGCAAACTGCTTTGAAAATCAGTTAAAGTCAGTAATTTATTCAGAACTGTATCCTTACTCTTGTTTTTTGGCTCACAAATCCGCTACCTTTGAGCTATGCTTTTCAAAGCCAAACCTAAACCGTTAAATCAGCTTCTTTGTAGTATGACACGTTCCGCCAGACAATTTCCTGAAAACAGCATGCTCCGATATTTTATGATCTGGAAAATCCTGTGTCTCACCACATTTTCCGCCTACTGCCCAGCACAGGAGAGGCATACCGCCGACCGCGAAATACCGAGGCCTATTATTGAACGTGCCCTAGCGGCTTCCATAAAACTATTTGGTATCGACAGTGCAAGCCGCCAACAAAATAGTGCGCCTTTCAGTGGTGTCATTGTACGCTCAGATGGCTTTATTCTCACTGTGGCACATGCCACAAAGCCCGGCAATTATTATCAAGTTATTTTTTCCGATGGCAGCCAAGGTATTGCTAAGGCGCTCGGAAGATTGGTCGTCGACCAACAGCATAACTTGCCCGATATTGCCATGATGAAAATGCAGGGCGAAGGCCCCTGGCCTTTTGCAGAAATGGGCTGGTCCTCATCCATCATTGAAAACCAACGCTGCTTTGGACTATCGTATCCGGAAACACTACCTTTCAATATTCCCTTTCTCCGTGCTGGACGCATTCTAAAAAAAATGGATGAATATGGTTTTATTCAAAGCAGTAGTATTATGGAACCAGGCGATTCTGGCGGTCCCTTATTTGATGCGCTAGGGCGCGTAATTGGTCTTCATAGCCGTATTGATGCTCCTGAAGGCACCAATTTCGAAGTTCCCGTAAACAGCTACCGCAGATACTGGCGATCATTGACCCAGCCAGCAGCGATCCATAGTTACCCCACGGCGAACGATTCAATGGACAGTGATCCTTTAGCGGTGAAACTCATGGCATTAGGATTAGAAAAAACAGCAAAACCTCCGAAAACAAAATTTCAGTCCATTTCGATCAGTAGTACATTAGGTGGAGATAGCCTGCATATTTTAGGCACTGCTTTTAACCTGACAAACAATAAACAGGTAATTTTATCCAAAAGCAGTCAGGTCGGCGAAGCGCCAATTATCAAATTTGGAGACAAAGCCTATGCCTTGAAGATCCTGCTTAGAGATGACAAAAACGACCTTATAGCGCTGGTCAGTGACCATAAATTTCCCGCTTTCACAATAACCAAGACTACCGCACAAGGCATTCCTGATTCCTTACTTGGAATAAAGTTGTGGTCGCTACTTTCGGCCAGTCAGCGTAAAACCGGCGTCCTCGGCATGTTGCCCCAAAGATTTCCAAGAATTTCCATCCCCGGAACTTTCGATGCGCAGATGCAAGAAATTCAAGGCCTTCCAACCTTAACACAATTAGATAGCATGGGTGCTGCAGACCGAGCTGGACTTCATCCTGGCGATGAAATAATCGCATTAAACGGACATGATGTGGCGAGCGCCGCTAAAATCAACGCGGCGATGCAACAATTTTATGCAGGTGATACACTCGAAGTTCGCTTCCGACGTGGCGTGAACGAGCTGCAAACGAAACTTATTCTTTCCAAATGGAACCTTCGGGAAAACCCGCATCCCGCAAACAACATTCCGCAAGGGAAGTCATTGCGAAGGGATAATTTTCCGCGAGTATTTATCCACGATTCTCGTATCCATTCCGACGAATGCGGGAGTCCGATGATCGATAGCAACGGTAACTTCATAGGCTTCAACATTGCACGCTTTAGTCATACCGCCTGCCTTGCTATCCCGCGAGATACAATTATAGCGTTTTTATCCAGCCTCCAACACATGCTGTAGCAACAGAAAAAATCAAAACTTTACGTTATTTTTAATACCATCGCAATGTTGTTTTGAACGAAGCTCTCAGGTAAGGAGACCTGAAGAACATTGTCGAGTTGCTGATAGGAAATACGATCATCACTCCCGAGCAGCTGTATCCGCCTTACTTTTCTCGAATTCGGGGCCGAACGGCCTAAAGACTTAATTTTGATTTGCTTTTCGGTCGGCATCCCCATAATAAAGGCATACAAGACATTCCCCTTCGTGGTAAAACGGACGTCATCGCTGGTAAAAGCTTTTCCTTTCCCTTCATTGAAACCCTGAACACTCAATGACGGAGCCTCCTCCTGTGCAGGTCCCTCCCCAAAGATAAGCCATGGTCTCGTTCCAATGATGGCTTCCTGATGAACAGCCATCCAGTTTCCTATTCCTTGCACCACCGCCTTCGCTTTCTCGTCAATAGAACCATCTCCCCGCAAAGGTACACTTAATAATAAATTACCATTTTTACTGACCACATCAATCAACATGTGGACCACAGTTTTAGCAGATTTATAGTGATTATTATCATAAATACGACGGTCGTAATGCCAAGAGCCTATACAAGTACAGGTCTGCCAAGGCTGCGGTTCAATGGTATTGCTTTGCCCCCGTTCGATATCCCATACCAAGCATTTACGTTGCTGTTCATTCAGGATCTTCCCATTAATGACTACATCAACTTTACCATTATTTTCCTGCATGCTCTTATTATAAAAATCGGCGGCAATCTCCAGTCCAACATTACTTATTGGATAAAGCGGTAGCACCGTATCGTCGAAATAAACGATATCAGGATTGTAATTATGGATCAATTCCATCGTCCGCGCTTTAAAATTTTCACAGTATGCTTTATTAGGTACACTCACGCCAGAGTCGACATCCCAATGCCATTGCCGATGGACGGTATGATCGTCTTTGCTATCCAAACTAAGTTCATGCTCCTGCGCGTAAAGCTCCTGAGGGTCGTAGTCTGCCCACCATGTCCCTACACCATCTTTTTTTGTCAATTTACCATCATAAGGAACTCCGGCAAACTTTCCTTCTTTGTCACTTCGCTGAGCCGTTTCATACCAGGTCCAAGCATGTGCTGCGTGAACGCTCACGCCAAATTTAAGCCCTCTTTTTTTTGCTGCACTTTCCCAACCGCCCACAATATCTTTTTTAGGGCCAACATTGACGCTGTTCCATTTATGGTGGCTGCTGCGGTAAAGGTCCAAATTATCATGATGATTCGCTAGGGCCATAAAATATTGGGCTCCAGCATTTTTGTACAATTCCATCAATTCTTCAGGATTCCAATTTTCAGCTTTCCACTGATGAATAACATCCTTAAACCCAAAAATGGAAGGATGCCCATATTTTTGAACATGGTATGTATATTGATCCGACCCTTCCTGATACATGCCTCGCGCATACCAATCCCCCCTTTCCGGCTCACACTGTGGCCCCCAATGTGCCCATATACCAAATTTAGCATCCCTAAACCAATTAGGAACCTGATAGCTTTCTAGCGAACGCCAGTCGGGGTGAAAAGGAGCTTTTCCGAGGTACGCATGTGCCGCGCTGAATTTACCAAGGAAAAGGGTCGGAATAGTTGCACCGAGAAACTTAATTGCTGTTCTTCTGTCCATGATATGATGATCTGCGAAATGCCTCACCTAAAGATGTTCGACAAAGGCATTTGGTTTATAATCTGTTATCTTCTTGAATATCAAAAATACCTGAATTGAACCAACAAAGAAACTACATAATCGATGAATACTAATACAATATCGACACAGACACCTTTTTTTGTGCCGTTAGGCAATAAAAAAGGTGCCCTAAAAAGGGCACCCCCACCTAACACTAACTATGAATAAATAACCAATAACTTTCTCAGATCAATTGTTCATCTCATTACCTTTTAAATTTTTATTATTATCCAGTTCAGCTTGAGGGAAAGGATAATACATGGCTTTTGGCGACCAGCCCCCTTTCTTCAACGGCTCCAACCAGACAGGATCAGCCATTCCCCACCGCAACAAGTCAAAATACCGTTGATATTCACCGAGGAATTCGACAAATCGCTCATGAACGATAATATTTTTGACGGTATTCAATGAAACACCGTTTTTTACTAAACCCTGCGCAAGCAATCCGTCTACGTCAGGAATTGTTCCATTCGATTTTTGATACCAAAGATGCGGCTGTTCATCGGGAACGATATTATTGGCACGCTTCCTAACCAGGTTGATGTATTGCTTGGCTCCGGTGACATCCCCCCGCTCGTTGAGGCACTCCGCATAAAGAAGCAGCACATCACTATACCGAAAAATGCGGTCGTTGTTACCATTATCATAATCCGCTATTTGAACATCAGGACAATATTTTCTTGTGCCATATAAATCCTTATTAGTCGCTAAATTTTTCATCCAGTCCGTATAAGTGGTGACCTTACCATCCAATTGCGTAAAATTCGCACCATTCTCACACCATAAAGTCATGAACTTTCTAGGATCGCCGTCCTCAAATTGATCATGCGCCATTTTATTGGGAGCGAGATTCCACCAAGCGCCACCAGTACCGTCAAACATGCCGATTTCCTGCCATCGCCACGAACTCGATATATCGTCACCTAGCCAACCCGGGCCATTATAAAGCTGCACTTCAAAAACAGACTCCTGATTATTCTCTTTTGTCTCCAAGAAATTGTCCCTGTAAGAGGACATCAACTGGTACTCCTTACTATCAATAACACTTTTTAATTGAATCTCAGCATTTGCAAAATCCGCCGCCTGTCCTTTGGCCAAAATGGGTTTATAAAGGTAAGTTTTGGCGAGATAAGCTTGTGCAGCACCCTTTGTCGCTCTACCGATCATTTTACTGTCGGCATAAAGTGCTGCCCGTGTTGGCAACAATCCCGATGCCTTCTTGAAATCATCCACGATCTGCGCATAAACGGCTCCCGCCGGTGCATTGCCTGGATAATAATCTTCATTTGTTTCAACAGGTTTACTCATTAGCGGAATGGTTTCTCCAAACAACATTCCCAGATGCAGATAATTCAAACCTCGCAGAAAATACGCTTCCCCCAGCAGTCTATTTTTTCTATTCTGGTCTATTTCGCCCTCAAATTTCTGAATACGGTCGATAGCTAAATTAGCCGCAAATACCCCGTTCCAAAAATCTCTCCAGGTCTGAGCTGTCATCCCATCGCTCGCAGGCGTATTGTAGCTATCCTGATACATAGGCTCCCACTTAAACGTGTGGTTGTAATCATCTCCAGGAGCCAAAAGCTCAAAATACAAACTACGTGCATATCCACCCTGCGTACGCCCGATCAGCGCCTGGTATGCAGGTATAACCGAATTCTCCAATTGATCTGCTGTCTTATAATAGGTGTCTGTCGACAATTCCTGCGGATTGGAGAGATCCAAATTTGGTTTACAACTCGAAAACTGTAACAGCAGAGCAGCAGCAGCAAGTTTTATATAGTGTCTATTTATGATGTCCATATCGTGGTTAGAATGTAAATTGAATACCCATAAAATACTCTCTAGAATTTGGGAAGCTTAGTCCCCATGGCGTTTGCCCATCAATTCCACGGCTCAAATTCGAGCGTGTATCGCCCGACCCCACTTCAGGATCATACCCCGAATATTTGGTAAAGGTCAGCAGGTTTTTTGCGCCGACATAAAACCGTAATCGGTCGATCTTCCAGCGTTCAAGCGTTGGGCTAGAAAAACTGTAACCAATATTGACGACTTTGAGCCGCAGATAAGAACCATCCTCAACAAACCTGCTCGAAGCCCTTAAATTCTGATTAGGATCACCAAGCACAGCACGTGGAATATCGGTATCTGTATTTTTGGGATACACTGTCGTTTCACCGGATACTGGATTTTTGAAGATAAGTTCCTCCGCACGGTAGCGATCCAGCGTAGAAGCAAAATTGTTATAGTAATGGTACATTCCCTCGCCCCAATAGCGGCTATTATTGTAGATATCGTTCCCTTGACTTCCCTGCCACATCATCGACAAATCAAAAATCCCGATAGCACTGCTATAACTCACGTCAGCATTGAACCCATAGCTAAAATCGGGTATTGGGCTTCCCAAAAAGTCCTTATCCTGATCATTTAAGACCTTGTCGCCATTTCGGTCGTTGAACCGCACATCCCCAAGTGCTGCATTGGGCGCAAAAGCTTTATCTTCATCTAATTGGGCTTGGTTTGTATATAAACCGTTGGTTGTGTAGCCCCAAAATTCCCCCACTGAACGGCCAACGGCTGTCCTCGTTACATTTTCTCCGCCAGGTGAGATACTTCCCCACAAAATTTCATTATTATTGCCCAAGCTGAGCACACGGTTTTTCACAAAAGATATATTGGCTCCGATTTGATAGCTAAAATTGCCTGCTCGATCTTTATACGATGCTAAGACATCCCAGCCCCTGTTCCGTATGCTACCGGCATTCAGCACCGGAAAGTTGTTGCCATACCCAGCAGTGAACGAAATAGGCACATTGATCAGCATGTCTTCAGTCCTTTTATTGTAATAGTCGACAGTCAAAGCCAATTTATGATCAAAAAGTTCCAAATCGACACCAATATCAGTAGAGTACTGGCTTTCCCACTTTACATTCGGATTAGAAGGAGTCTGTGGTAAAGCACCAGTCACCATCACATTGTTGAGATAATACCACACATGATCAAAACTAACCGTCCGTTGATATTGATATTGTGCAATATCCGAATTACCCAGAAGTCCATAACTACCGCGGAGCTTCAATTCGCTGATTGCAGGAAATGCTTTCATAAATGATTCCTGACTGATGCGCCATCCCGCAGATACCGAAGGAAAGTTTCCATAACGATATTGGTTGCTAAAGTTGGCCGATCCATCCCGTCGCATATTAAATGTCAGGAGATATCGATTGTCGTAATTATAGTTGACACGTCCAAGCATAGAATACATGGCCGACTGCCCCACGCCTGACCCAACCAGGCGGGAACTCGCCAAGGAGGCCGAATTGAGAATCAAAACATCTGGACTTGGCAACCCCCGGGCCCCGGCATTCACCGCATTATAACGGGATTCTTCCGACGTGATACCTGCCAAAGCCGAAATGGCATGTTTGCCAAAATTATTTTCATAAGTCAGCGTATTTTCAAATAACCATCGGTTATTCTGACTACTGGATATATTGAGTTCATCAGGACTATGGTTTTGATATTGACCGACCGAGTAGTTGCCAATGTAACCCTCATTCCGCACCCGGCTAAGGTCTATTCCCATATTAAATTTATAGACCAGTCCTTTTATAATTTCATAGGTAGCCCAGGCATTCCCGTTTACCGAAAAGTTATCATTGAAGTTTTTATTGAGGTATGCATTTGCCAATGCACTCTGCACGTCGGTTCCGTTGCCAGCTCCTGCAAATCCGGTACTGCTATTCGCATCATATAGCGGCAATGTCGAAGACCACTTCTGCGCATCGATGATATTTTTATCACTCCAGTTCCGGCGGGTATAGCCCAAGGAAAGTGTTTCCCCTATCTTAAGTTTACCTTTGGTAAAATCAGAGATGAATTGGGCGCCATAATACTTGTTTTTATCTTGAATAATAATGGATTTATCTGTAGCATAAATACCACTTAACCGAAAATTGGCATTTTGAGAACCACCCGAAAGGGAAAGATTATGCCGTTGGTAATTGCCGGTCTGCAACAGTTCATCCATCATGTTATATCCTTCCCCAATGGCCGTCGGTTTAGCGAGCGCAGCCAGGTAGTCTTGACGTGAAGGATCTTTATTATACATTTCCTCATTAATCAATTCCGCCAGCTGCTGTCCGTTTAATAGCGGTACATCATGAGAGATATTTTTGATGCCAGCGAAAGCATTGTAATCAATCTTCACATCTCCGGCTTTACCCCGTTTTGTGGTGACCAAAATAACGCCATTGGCACCCCGGGCACCATAAATGGCACTAGATGCAGCATCCTTCAACACCTGAATGCTGGCAATATTATTCTCGTCGGGCATTGCCCCGCCGATCATGCCGTCTACCACATAGAGGGGATCAGTTCCGTTAATGGATCCTACACCACGGATACGAATAGCTCCATTGGTTACCTGCACACCGGGCACAGCACTCTGAAGCGTGGCTATCGTTCCTCCAGGTACTTTTACAAGATCTTTAGTATCGACAACCGCAATAGAAGATGTTAGATCCACCTTCTTCTGATTACCATATCCAACCACCACAACCTCATCCACCGCAATGGTTGTGGCAACAAGTGGAATGCTCACCTCTGAAGAGTTACCAATGACATATTCGACGAGTTTATAACCTACATTGGACACAATAATAGTCTCGCCCGGATTGAGCTTGAGCACAAATTCACCTTTCTCATTTGTGGATGTACTGAGTGTTTTATCTTTCACTCTGATCGATGCCCCGATAATGGGCTTTCCCTGATCACTTATGATCTTCCCATGGATCACTTTTTCTTGAGCAGACAGTCGTCCAATGGACATTAACATGGAAGCTATTAACAACCACTTCACTTTCCTATTCCTCTCTTTGGAAAAACAAAAGAAAGATGACACATAATTTCTGTTCATAATCTTACTTGATATAAATTTCTTGCTGCCTATTAAGGCAGGTACTTGGTTATTTATTGATATGAATTGGTTATTACTTACTTTCAAATTGTATATACTCACCCAATATGTGGCATATCGCCACATAATATAAGCTTTCTTCAATAAGGTGTATGCTTAAAAAATCATCATTCCCTTTATCAGCTCATTCCTTGTAAAATGAGTTAGCCATTTGCTAGTTGGTTATAAAGCAAAACTATTGTTTTCATTAAGATTCCTTTGCAACAAATATTTAAAAGAAGGGTAAAAATGTTTAAAACACAGGATCGAAGCGGCCAATGAAGATGTTGAATATCGCGCCAAATACCACAAAATCACGCTCTTTTAGAAACGGTTGCTAAGATTTTGTATCAAAATACGGTAATTCAATCGCTCAACGAAAACAATTTTACATCAAAAAACCAGCACAATAATTTCTAATCATTTAAAGAAATATTAGATATTTTTTTGCATCTTTGATATGATTTAAGCAATCGAATGAATTAACCATTTAATGATGTTTTGGATATTTTATCCAACCTACTAAAAAAAGAGCCAAATGTTATGGAATATTTTTCACCATTGAAACACCGTTCCGATGAAATCAAAAAATTCATTGCTAATTGTGGTATATTTTCCTTGCTCCTGAAAAATGGTCAAGTCATCCAGTTTATACCAGAAAATCCCGATCATTTTACCGAATGGCTAAACAGCAAGGGGGTTAAAAATATTAGAGGAAAACAGACCAATCCATGCCAATCTATCTTTGAGGAAAAATAGACATTATTTTTAGCTATTGGACTAAGGTCATTATGAGGCTGTCTCAAAATGACAG